>JAOZRC010000432.1:3379-5217 GCA_029940345.1 Desulfobacterales bacterium | reverse complement strand
TTCCGACGCCCTCACGGGCGCACTACGAGCGCTGTCACCGCTTGGAATAAACCTGGAATCAGGGGGGACGAATTTATAAGTTGCACTATTAGCATGACATGGAATGGTATATTTATTTTTGGAATTCACCTTATTTCGTTGTTATCTCATTTTGCCAGTTCAAACAAATTATATTTGGAGGCTTTCCTGTCAAAAGTGATTACTGTTTTACAGCCTTGTTCTTTGGCCGAGTGAGCACTTATCAGATCAGAAAGATCGTAGCTATTTTCATGTGCGGTTTGTGTGAATTGTTGCAAATCATTGAAATTTATCCTTCATTCTGTTTCTGATGGCATCATCGAAAGCTTCAAGAGTTGCTGTTTTTCTGCCTGGTTTATGTAATTTGCAGAAAATATCATCTACTTTTTTAGAGATCGGCCTGATTGTGGCTTCCTTTCTTCCTGTGACAATAATTTCAATTATGTCACCAGTATGCAACTTCAAGGCTTTCCTGATGTTTTTGGGGATAGTCACTTGCCCTTCAGTTGTGAGTGATGCTAGCGCCATGACATCCTCCTTACTTCGTCCATATTTCTTGTTTATCTGATCATGCGGCCTTTTTACAAGCTGTTTTAATCGGATTGGGACCCAGTTTGCGTATTTTAGCATCCATCTCCACGGCGATTTCAGCAAATAGCGGGCCTTCGCTGGAAGAAAGGTTGTACATCTGCGCTCTTTCGCCACCCACGCCGATCACGTCCAAAATTTTCTGCGCTTGCTCCACCCGTTTGCGCGCCCTGAAATTGCCGGAGTTGAAATGACAATCGCCTTCCATACACCCGACGACATAAGCACCGTCCGCACCTTTTTCAAAGGCGCGCAGGATATGAATCACATCCACTTTACCGGTGCAAGGGACGCGAATAATTTTAATACCCGTAGGATATTGCAGCCTCATCGAACCTGCCAGGTCCGCGGCGGTGTAACCTCAGAAATTACAACAAAAAGCGATAATGATTGGTTCTGATTCTTGCATTCTTAATTCCTTTTTCATTATTCGATGTTGAATGTTCGATGTTGAATGTTGGATGTTCAGTTTTTTACATAACCCCTTCCAGCAGCGCTTCCACCTTACACAGAATCTGATCGTCTTCGTACCAGTTTAATTCGATCGCTTTGGCCGGACATTCGGCGGCGCATACACCGCATCCCTGGCATAACGCCTCATCAATTTCACTGACGCCTTCGGCATTGATTTTAGGCACGCCGTAGGGACATGAGCGCACGCATACCAAACAAGCGGCGCAATCTTCTGCGGCAACCTTGGCGGTTACGGCGGACAGCGTCAGTTCGGACTGGGATAGAAAGGTCGTCGCCCTGGAAGCCGCGGCACACGCCTGGGAAACAGTTTCCCCCAGGAGTTTGGGACTGTGCGCGGTTCCGCAAACAAAAATACCTTCCGTGGCCATGTCAACCGGTCGTAATTTGACATGCGCTTCCATCAAATACCCTTCGGCCGTGCGCGCCAGTTTTACAATTGAGGCCAACTCTTCGGTGTCTTCGGCAACCATACCGGCGCTTAACACCAACAAATCCGGATCTGCACGCAGGCGTGTTCCCAATACATGATCATAGAAAGTGACGCTGACACCATCATCTGTCGCTTCCACTTCAGGCAGCACATCTTGGGTAAACCGGAAAAACAGAACTCCCCGACGGCGCGCTTCCTCATAATATTCTTCTAAAAGACCGTAAGTACGGATATCGCGATAAAGAATATAAACCTCGGTATCCGGATTCATCTCTTTGATATGAAGCGCATTTTTAATGGCCGTCTGGCAGCATACCCGCGAACAGTT
>JAOZRC010000432.1:0-3279 GCA_029940345.1 Desulfobacterales bacterium | reverse complement strand
AATCCCGCAAAGCCGACAACCAGCGACTGGGTCAACACCTGAATCTTGGAATGCGATTGCACCTTTTTAATCAAAGGCTCCAAATAGGCATGTATATCCGCTCCCTCTATCGTAGTGGTAAGCCGGTTTGCCAAACCGCCCAATTGCGGCTCTTTTTCGATTAAAACCGATTCGAAACCCTGATCGGCCAGACCCAGAGCGGCGTTTATTCCGGCAACGCCGCCACCGATAATTAAGGCTCTCTGGGTTACGCCGATCTTTTTTTCATCAAGCGGGCGTAAGGTGGCCGCACGCGCCACCGCCATGCGCACTAAATGTTTGGCCTTGTCGGTCGCTTGTTCGGGCATTTCCGAATGCACCCAGGACCCCTGATTACGGATATTGGCCATTTCAAAAAGATACTTGTTTAAGCCACAGGCTGTGAGCGTGTCCATAAAGATGCCTTCATGGGTTTTGGGTGTGCAGGCCGCCACAACAATCCGGTTAAGTTCATGTTCTTTGATGATCTCTTTCATCAGCTCTTGGGAATCTTGTGAGCAAGTAAAAAGATTCTGGGTTACGTACGCCACATCCGGAAGCGTCTTGGCGTATTCCTCCACTTTAGCGACATCCACGACGCTGGAAATATTGACACCGCAGTTGCACACAAACACGCCTACGCGCGGCTCCATACCCTCAACGGCGATTTCGTCAGGAAGTTCCACTGTGCGTGTGAGCGTGTGGCGCGCCTGACTTAACCGCCCTCCGGCAAGACAGGCGGCCGCACTGGCTTCGATCACAGAACTGGGAATATCTTTAGGCCCTTGCAACACGCCGCAGGCATAAACGCCGGGGCGCGATGTTTCCACCGGTGCGAACGGTTGCGTTTTCGCAAAATTGTAACGATCCAGATCAATATCCAAACGTCTGGCCAAATCTGCGGTTGAGGCTGGAACCTGAAGTCCCACAGAAAGCACGACCATATCAAAAATTTCTTCCTGCATTGCTCCGGAATCATCGGCATACTGGATGCGCAGTTCTTTATTTTCACCGATTTCGCCGATCTCATCAATGGTATGAACGCGCGCTTTCTCAAAGCGTACGCCCACTTTGTCACGCGCCCGCAAATAATATTTTTCATATTCTTTGCCAAACGTACGCAAATCCATATTAAAAATGGTGCATTCAAGGCCATTCCCGGCATGTTCTTTGGCAATCATGGCGTCCTTTATGGCGTACATGCAGCAAACCGAAGAGCAGTAGCCATTCCCGCATTTATTATTATCGCGGGAACCGACGCACTGAAGCCAGGCGATTTTTTTAGGTTCCTTTTCATCTGATGGGCGCACTAAATGCCCCATGGTCGGCCCGGAGGCGCTCAGAATCCGTTCAAATTCGAGACTGGTGAGTACGTCAGGATTGCTTTTGTAGTGATAAAATTGTTCCAGGCCGGATGGATCAAACGGCTCACTGCCGGTGCAGAGTACAACTGAACCGACATCAAGTTCTTTTTCAACTACCTGATCATTATGATTAATCGCTTCGGCGAGGCAAGCGTCCACGCACTGGAAGCACTCACAGCAATAACCGCAGTTCAGACAACGCGCGGCTTCCGCCTTTCCGGAATCGGCGTTGTAGCCCAATTCCACTTCTTTGAAATTGCCCTGACGCTGCTCCACGGGAAGTTCCGGCATACGCTCTCTGGCCGTGACCGGCATATCCTCGGGTATCGGCAGGTAAACAGGATTCTCTTTGGCGGCGGGCGCGCGTGCCTCCGCCATATCCTGGGTGTCAAGATAGCGCTGAATCGATATGGCAGCTTCTTTGCCGGCCGCAATGGCATCAATGGCAACCGCGGGACCTGTTTGCAGATCACCGCCGGCAAAAACACCCTCACGGTGCGTGGCGTATGTAACCGGATTAACTTCGGCAGTGTTCCAACGGGTAAATTGCAGGCCATCCACATCTTTTAAGGCGGATAAATCCGGCCGCTGTCCGATAGCCGGAATCAATTGATCAATCTCAATCTCATACTCACTATCCGGAATAGGAACTGGCCGGCGACGACCTGAAGCATCCGGCTCGCCCAACTCCATGCGCTGGCAGCGCAGCCCTGCCACTTTACCTGCATTTGTGATCACTTCCAGCGGAGCGGCCAGATAGGTAATCGCAACGCCTTCATCCTCCGCCGCCTGAATTTCCTCCTCCCAGGCCGGCATCTCAGCACGGGTGCGGCGATAAATTATTTGCACGTTTTCCGCGTTTAGACGCACGGCGGCGCGCGCCACATCAATGGCGACATTGCCTCCGCCGATAATCCCCAGGTTTTTTCCCACTTCGGTCTGGCCGGTCAAATTGGCCTCTCTCAGAAAATCGACGCCCTGACGTACGCCTTGCGCTTCTTCACCGGCTATACCCAGTGACATACCTTTATGCGCGCCTAAGGCGAGGTACACAGCTTTATAACCGTTACCGAGAAGATGATCCACAGTCAGATTCGGCCCTAACGGCGTATCAGTTTTGATCTCCACCCCCAGGTTCGTGATCACTTCGATATCCTGATCTAAAATGTTCCGCGGCAGTCGATGGGCCGGGATGCCCACGCGCAGCATGCCTCCCGGTTCGGGCAGCGCTTCATAAATGACAGACAATATGCCTTCACGCGCCAAATGGTAAGCAGCGGATAGTCCCGCCGGTCCGGAGCCGATAATAGCGACTTTTTCCGGACGCGTCGGCTTGCAAGCGATCTCGATCTGACGCGCATCGAATTGGTCGGCGGCCAAACGTTTGAGGTCGCGGATGGCCACGGGTGATTCCACGTCACAACGCCGGCAGGCGTCTTCGCATTCATGGGGACAAATTCGTCCTAACACGCCAGGAAGCGGCAGGTCTTCCATAATGATTTCAAGGGCTTCCTTGTACTTTCCCTCTTTCACCATCTGCACATAACCTTGAACATTCAGATTGGCAGGACAGGCCATGCGACATGGCGCCGGGTCAGTTTTGCGAATGGCGTAAGCGCCCGGAATGGCTTGAGCGTATTGTTTATAAATCGCTTTGTTTATGGAAAGGCCTTCATCATAGTCATCAGGCAAATCAGCAGGACACACTTTGGTGCATTCGCCGCAACTGGTGCATTTGGTAAGATCAATATAGCGGGGTTGTTGTTGAATCCGGGCTTTAAAGGCGCCCTGTTCGCCTTCTAATGCCAAAAGTTCGGTGTTCGTTAAAAGCTCAATATTTAAGTGCCGGCCGACCTCGACCAGTTTAGGTGAAATAATTCACATTGCACAGTCATTG
>JAOZRC010000431.1 GCA_029940345.1 Desulfobacterales bacterium | reverse complement strand
AGCCCTCGCTCTCACACTTTTTCGCTTCGATCACGATTTTCCAAACAGGCTCTAAAAAAAGCGGAGGTGTGCAAGCTTTAGCTTGCCAGTTTAAAGATGCTCTCGGCAAGCGGAAGCTTGCACTCCTTATCCGACAAAATATTCCGTTTTGGTTGTAACAGTTGTTTTAATGGCATTCAGTGCATCTTTCAGCACCGTGATAACCGTGTCGCGAATATCACCGGCCACAATCAACACCATCACATCATCGCCAACCGCCAGGTCTTTGTTTTCAGCGATTTCACATACGATTTCGATAATTCCAGGTATTTTTTTATATTCCGCAATCACCTGCTCCAATTTACGTTGATCCACCGCCACTTTCAGGCCGGACACTTCGCGCCCGTCGCGTGACGTGCGTCGCACCACGCCATTATGGCACAGGAGCATGCCGGCTTTATCAAAATCGGAATGGTTTTTCACTTGTGTAATCATATCAGACAGATTCATCATCTCTAATTCCTTAATTAATTAAACTTCAGTTTGTCCGTTTGCATCGGATAGTTTCGATCCTGAAGCACTGAACATCGTTTCAGCCCTGACAAGGTCTGCGGGTGTATTCACATTAAAAAACGAATCCAAATGCGTATCCCTGACCCGTAGAACCGTTTCCGGGATAGCCAGAATGCGTGATTTGCGAAACACCCGTTGAATTTTTAATTTATTGCGCTTGATATTTCGTGCAACGGCTTCCAGGCATCGCTTGGAATACACGGCGCAAAGCGGTTCCAAACCGGCCGAAGTTGCCGGCATGGCGACATCAAAACCCGGTCGCATCGCTTGAACAACCGTTTCAATCAGTCCCCTTTTTAAAAACGGTGTATCACAGGCAGCAAAGAAAACATACGGCCGGCTAGCATAAAAAAGGCCGGCATGGATGCCGGTAAGTGAACTTCGAATGGGAAACAGATCGGTGACGATGCGGACATTCCAATCAAGATAAAGAAGCGGTTCGTTGGTTACCAGGATAATTTCATCAAACAGCTTGCCAAAGACGTTATTAATCCGTGTCAGGATAGTCTCCTCACCGACCGTGATGAGTGCCTTGGGTTGGCCGTCAAAACGTGAATTCAGGCCGCCTGCCAATATAACGCCAGTGCATTTTTCCAATTACATGTTTCCAGTTTCAGATTGAAAGGTTAATCTAAACAATTAGCATAAGGAAAATAGTTGCTAAAATCAAGTTAATTTCCGTTTAATCAAATTGTTAACTTGAAATGAAGGATGCCCTTGAAAGCGATAGGTAAACGATTATTACGAATTCCTTTATATTTTGCGAACAAAAGTCCGTTTCAACTGTGACATCCGGATGGAATTGACCATTTGCGACCACAGTTGGGCTGTTAAAATCCCTGTCAGCATCAATGCACAACCAATAAACGCCCTGAAAGAAAGCGCTTCATCTAACACCAGCCATCCCGCAACAGCACCAAAAACGGCTTCAAGGCTAAGAATAATTGCGGCATGCACGGGCGGTGCATCTTTTTGAGCGATCACCTGCAACGTATAACCCACACCAACAGACATAAAGCCGCCATACAGGATAGGGATAAGCGCCGCTTTTAACCCAAAAAGCGTATTGGTTTCAAAGACAGCCGCAGCCAAAAGGCTCAGAAAGGAACAAACGGCAAATTGGGTGCAGGCCAGTCGCAGACCATCCATCTTGGGAGCAAGCCAACTCAGGATTATAACATGGGCTGCCCAGAATATTGCTCCGATAAGCACCCACAGGTCACCGGGAGCAAAGGTCAGATTTTCGGTGACGCTCAAAAAATAGAGTCCGGCGCAGGCCAAGGCCGCTCCCAGCCAACTTCCGGCATCCGGTTTGTATCCTCTTAACCAGGCCATGAGTGCAACAAAAATCACATACAGTCCGGTGATAAAACCGGCTTTACCGGCGGTAGTGTAAACCAATCCGATCTGTTGCAATGTCGCCGCAATGAAAAGCACACAACCGGCAATGCCACCGCCCCAAAGAAATGATTGGGTGTGTTTGGCAGATAGTTTGGGACGGTGTTGTCGGAACTTGATCAGCGGCAGCAAGACCAAGGTGCCCAGCGCAAAACGGATGCCATTAAAAGCAAAAGGCCCCATGTGGTCCATTCCCACCCGCTGAGCGACAAACCCGCTGCCCCAAATAATTGCCGTCACCAGCATCAAGGCATCAGCACGATACGCTTTTGAATTCGCTTTTTTCATTTCAAAACAAAGGAGGCCAATCGGTTTATTCCGTCTTCATTTCGGCTATCAGTTTTTGTGCGGTCTCAAGTTCCTTTCCGCTTAAACCTTTATCAATTGCCGTTTGCAAGGCCTTGCGTGCATCCGTATCATTTTTTTCTTCATGATACACCAGTCCCAGATGATAGTGAGATATAGGCTTGTCCGGTGCGATTTTGACAGCTTCATTGAAATAGCGTTTGGCCATCAACGCCGAACCTTTGGCCTGGTAGACCTGTCCCAAGGCATCAGCAGGTCCGGCATCAGACGGTGATTCTTCCAGGGCCGCTTTAGCCAGTTTAATGGCTTCGTCATATTTCTTATTTTGCATGGCATCGGCAAAGGCTTGCTTCCAATCCGGTTTGGCAGCCTCCGTTTTCTGCAAAGCCTGCATCATTTTAGCAATATTTTCCTTTTCCGTTTTGCCCAATCCCAGTTCCAAAGCCTTTTGCAGGGCCGCCTGAGCGTCGTCATTTTTGCCTTCCTGCTGCAATACCATGGCCAGATGGTAATGGAAATAGGGTTGTTTGGGAAATTTCAGAATTGCTTCATCAAAGTATTTCCTAGCCAAAGGTAAAGCGCCTCTTTTCAGATGAACATATCCCAGTGTATCAGCGACCGCCGGATTATCCGGCATTTTTTCCAGCGCTTTTTCGGCCAAGATCAACGCACGATCCATATCCTGGTTCAATTCGGCATAAAGATAGGCCAGATCGTTTTCAGCCGGAGGATACGTTCCTTTTGCCTTGAGCAGGGCTTCATAGGATTCGATCGCTTTTTCCGGCATTTTCAAACGCTGATATATACTGGCTATCTGCATATAAGGCCAGGCATTTTGCGGTTTCATTGCAATGGCCTTTTGAAGCGTATTCAAGGCGGCGTCGAATTCTTTTAGGCCGATTTCAATGCGAGCTAGCAACAGGAGGGGGCGAACCTCTTTGGGATGTTGTTTGATCAGGTCGGCCAGAACTTTTTTGGCAGGCTCCTCTTTTTTAGCCTTTAATAACACAACCGCTTTTATCATCCCCGTTGCCAAATCCTGCGGATTTTTTTCAAGTTGCGCATCGCAGATTTGAATCGCTTTTTGTAACTCTTTTTTATCAAGATAAATTCGGACGATTTTAGCAATGGTTTTGCCAGGCTCCGGTTTTTCGGGGCTCGGATATTTGTCTATCAGCGCTTGGAAACCTTGCAACGCTTTATCTTTGTTCCCCAAGGCGTAGTCAATTTCGGCCAAGCGGAATTGCAGGAATACGGATTCAGGTTTTTGCGTGAGCATAAATTGATAATCCGCCTGAGCTTTTTCCAGGTTTTTTAATCGCAGATAAAGCAATGCCCGAAGCGCGCGAGCACGCAGATTATCCGGCAATTTTTCCAAAACAACATTTATTTCATCCAGAGCCGATTCCGTTTTGCCGGTTTTATAATTAGCATAAGCCAAGGCCATGCGGATGTTAATCGCCTGAGGTTTTTTGGCAGTCGCCTTTTGAAGCGTATCCCGAGACTTTTCATAATCTTTGTCATCCAGTAAAGTCAGGCCATAAAAGAAATTGCCCCACCCCGATTCGGGGTCTAACTCCTGCGCTTTGGCAAAAGCCGCTTTGGCCTGGTCTTTTTGGCCTTGTTTCATTAACAACTGACCCTGCAAAATTTGAGCAGGAGCGAAATCAGGGTCATCTTGAAGTATCTGGTCAATATAGGTTTGAGCTTTATCATCCTTTTTTTGAGCCATTAACAGTTCGGCAATTTTGGATTTGACCGGTTTTATTTCGGGCCATTTGGCGCTGATTTTTTCATACGTCGCAATGGCTTGGTCGATTTTTTTTCTTTTTAAATAATAATCAGCTAATAAAACCAAACTTTTCTGATCATCCGGTTCCAAAGCAACGGCTTGTTCAAGACTTTGCAGAGCGGCGTCTGTTTTTTTCTGGCTATGCTGAATTATCGCCAGATCGTGAAAAAGAAAGGTTTTTTTTAAGTTGTGTTGCTCAATGGCCGCTTTCAAGACGGCTTCCGCTTCAGGCAATTGCTTTCGACGGATATAGTACATTGCGGCAATCTGATAAGCAGTGGGTTTATCGGGAAATTTCTGCTGAATTGCCTTTAGGGAAGCCTCGGTCAGGGAATATAATTTTTGTTTTTCATAAAATCCGGCGAGTAAAATCTGAGCGGCAATATCATCGGGAACCATTGAAGCCCCTTGTTCGGTCATTTCCCTGGCTTTATCAGGCTGGTCTGTAAGAAGATAGGCACGTCCCAAGCTTAATTTGACTTTGGCATTATCCGGATGTGTTTCAGCAATTTTTTGCAAAATCGCAAGCGCTTCATCCGCCTTTTCGGTGTTCATCAAGGAAGTGGCCAAAATCATCTGAATAGTTAGGTCATCGGGCTTTTTTTCAAGATATTTTTTACAAACATCAATAATCTCGGTGTAAACACGAAGTTTGAAACCGAGAATGGCGAGTTCTTTGCGCGCCTCATTCAGATTGTTATCCAGCTTATTTGCCACGCGCAGATGCCCGATGGCCAGTTTGATTTCATCTTCTTTGACCGATTTGGCATAAACAGAACCTAACTGAAAATGTGCCTGGGCATGTTCCGAATTCAACTGCAAGGCTTTTTTAAAGTGAATTTTGGCATCATCTGATTTATCCGCTTCTAAGGCCGCGAGGCCGGCCTGATAGGATTCCTCGGCCTTTTCAACTTTATTTTCCGAACAGCCCCAAACCAGTAAAATAGAAATCATCATACAAAGTGAAATAACGCTTGTCCGTAACATTTGTTTGATCATACGGTTCCTCCTTTGGTTTTCAGATGCGTGTTAAAATTCATTTTAAAAAATAACGTTTCCCTAACTACTTTGTTGTGTCATTGTTCAATTAACTTTCACATCACAGGATAAGACGATTAATCAAACTCTTATAACCAATTACCATGCTAAATGTAAAGAAAAAATTATTTAA
>JAOZRC010000430.1:4035-5227 GCA_029940345.1 Desulfobacterales bacterium | reverse complement strand
ATTCGAAGGAGCGCTGAACAAACGGTTTAGCTTTTTGCGCTTGCCTATGCTAAACCTTTGGTTCAGCACTCCTTCTAAAAGTGCAAACTACTTTAGGCCAAATGAAAGTATGCATACATTGTATTTAATATTAATACAATATGTTATGAATAACTCCTAATGTAACGCTTTAAGTTAATAATTGTCGAAATAGATTAAGACCTTACAAATATTATGAGAAAATATAACGATTAAAAATACAGCGACTCACTAAAACGGAATATCATCAACCGGAGGCGGCTGTGCGGAAGAACTGTCATCAACGCTCCCGCCGGACGGTGCATCGTCCTGAAATCCGTTGCCCGCCTGACTATCTGCCTGAGCATTACCTCCCTGGAAATCTCCTGTACCCTGGGAAGGAGTCCCGGTTTGCTGGTATCCGCCGGGGCTTTGCTGCGCCGGACTGCTTTGTTGATAACCGCCGGGGCCTTGTTGAGTCGGACTGCCTGTTTGATAACCGCCAGCACCTTGAGCAGGAGAGCCGCCATCTTGATAGCCACCTCCCTGATAGCCACCTCCCTGATAGCCACCTCCCTGATAGCCACCTTGGGAACCGGTGTCGCCTCGTCTTCCGAGAAATTGTACAGTAGAGGCAATAATCTCGGTTGTATACCTGGTAATACCGTCCTGTTCCCATGACCGAGTCTGCAATTTCCCTTCAATATAAACTTGCCTGCCTTTGCTTAAATATTGTCCGCAAATTTCTCCTAAACGTCGCCAAGCTACGATTCGATGCCACTCTGTTCTATTCCTTTTATCTCCGGTCTGTTTATCTGTCCATTCTTCACTAGTGGCAATGTTGAAGTTTGCCACAGGAGTGCCATCATTCATATAACGCACTTCAGGGTCTTTTCCCAAGTTGCCAACCAGAATCACTTTATTGATGCCAGCCATGTTTAACCTCCTATTTGTTTATAATAATTTTAAAGTCCGTATTTATTTTGTTACAATAATGTGTATTGAAAATCAGTCGTTCTGTCAATCACTGTCTGAATTAGGATTTGTAAGATTAACAGATTATAGGATGCCAAATAATTTTTGGCATCCTTCATTTCCCGGTTTACACTTTCCTGAAACTACAAGGATTTGGTGGCTACCAACGTAAGGCGGACAGACGTAGGTTGGGTTGAGGAACGAAACCTGACATCAGCCT
>JAOZRC010000430.1:0-4025 GCA_029940345.1 Desulfobacterales bacterium | reverse complement strand
CAACCCCAACCAACGACTACATTTAGTGTCCCAGCTTATGTTGGTAGCCGCAAAATCCTTACTAGATTAAATCCTTGTAGATCAGCGAGGAAAGTGGAAACTACTTTTAATTTTATATGAAGGATGCCCAGATTTCAGGCCAATATGGCGGCTATTCGCGAATTAACGTGCCCACGCCGGCATCGGTGAATATTTCCAAAAGAGTGGCATGTTCCACGCGTCCATCAATGATGTGAACCGTTTTGACATCGCCCTTAACCGCTTCAAGTGCGCATCTGACCTTGGGAAGCATGCCGCCGTCAATAACACCCTCATTGATCAGGTTCTTCACGGTCAGTTCATCCAAACCGGTGAGACGTCTGCCGTTTTTATCCAATATACCGGGTGTGTTGGTGAGCATGATTAACTTTTCGGCCTTGAGCGTTTCGGCCAATTTTCCGGCTACCAAATCAGCATTGATATTATAAGAGCACCCGTCATCGCCGATGCCCACAGGTGCGATCACCGGAATGAAATCATGCTCAATCAGCGTACTGATGATTGCAACATTTACATGGGTGACTTCGCCAACATGGCCGATGTCGATAATTTCCGGAACCTCCATTGCAGAATTATCCGAAGTAAAGGTCATTTTGCGTGCGTGAATTAATTTGCCGTCTTTACCCGTCAGGCCCACCGCCAAACCACCCTGGTTATTAATTAAGGAGACGATATTTTTGTTTACCAGACCGCCCAAAACCATCTGGACCACATCCATGGTTTCACTATCAGTTACGCGCATACCTTGAAAGAATTTACTCGGTATATTCAACCGTTTCAATAAGTCACCGATTTGAGGGCCTCCGCCATGAACAATAATCGGATTCATGCCCACCCGTTTCATCAAGATAATATCGGAAGCAAAACTTGTTTTCAGGGCCTCGTCCACCATTGCATGACCACCGTATTTGATAACAAAAGTCTTGCCTGCAAACCGATTGATATAAGGAAGTGCTTCGGTTAAAACATTGGCTATGTTAATTGCTGAAGATATTTCAGAGTTCATTGCAAATTACCATTTCAACAGGGTTGTCATAAACTTAAAGTAAAAGATTAAATATTAGTTGCAACATTATGATATTCCACATTTATATAATATTATAAGTGTGATTTCGGAAGGTGCCCCCATGCGTACCGGCGGCCCCCAATAGCCTGTACCGCGGTTAACATACATTCTTGTGTTATCCACCTGATAAAGTCCGGCTTTAAACGGATAAACCAAATTGATGGCATAATTCCAAGGGAAAAATTGGCCGCCATGGGTGTGTCCGGAAATTTGCAGGTCAAAACCCGCACGACTGGCTTCGAAAATACTTTTGGGCTGATGCGCGAGCAAAATTTTAAAGTCCGTCGCCGGTGCATCGGCAATGGCGGTTTGCGGACTGGACGTGTGGCTCTTAATGAAACGTGCGGCGCGATAATCGGTGACACCGCCAATTAAAATCCGTCCGTCGCCTTTTTGAATCACACGATGTTCATTGATAAGTACCGTAAAACCAAGACGCCGAACCACATCAATCCATGCCAGAGCGCCTGAATAATATTCATGATTACCGGTGACAAAAAATTTTCCGTAGGGCGCGTGTAAATCGGCAAGCGGGGCCGCATCGGCAATTAGCCTTAAAGCGGAGCCATCCGCCAAATCACCGGTGAAAGCAACCATATCCGGTGATGTCCGGTTCACTTCCCGGACAACCATCCGCACCCAGTCGCGTTTAATGGTCTCGCTAACATGAATATCACTGATTTGGACAATTCTAAAACCATTGCAATCATCCGGCAGCCCTCGCACCGGTAATACCACCTCTTTTACCACCGGAAGACGTCGCGCCTGGGACACGCCATAAGCCGTTGATAACAGCGCTGATGATACAATTCCGATATTTACCACATCCGTAAGCAACCGGCGGCGAACCGGATCAATATACCTGTCAGGCGCGCCTTCACTCCCAGGCCGATTCGGAAATTTCATAATCATTTTGGAAAGCAGCCCGGCCACATCGGAAATAACCAGATAGGTCAAAATATAGGAAAGAAACCCAAATCCAAGGTAACCGATCCAAGAAATCAAGTCGAGGGTGATTCCGGCAACGCCCAATTTGCGTATAATGATAATGACAGGCACGGTCAACGGTGTAATCAGAACGGCCAGCGCCAACATCCGTCTAAACGGTTTGCGAATCCGAATACGATTAATCAGCCGTTGTCTGATATAGATACACGATCCGACAATTACACTGATCGCTACAAAAAAAAAGATAAGAAAACCCATTATCATTTTAGGTTTGAACGTTTTTCAATCAGCAAAGAAGCCATTTAGGTAAAGCCATCGCATCCTTTAAAATAGCCTGAAAGTAGTTTACACTTTTTCTATTTCGTCGTAACCGTTCGCTCCCCACCCGACTTGGTTCCCACGCTCCGGCGTGGGAACGTACTGCGCTGCACCCTGTAACCTTGAATTAACGCGGCTTTGGCGAAAATAAGGTTCCCACGCCGGAGCGTGGGAACCAGGGGGGAACCCAACCTACGTCTGTCCCGCCTTGTGTGGGTAGCTTAAATATGAATAGTGATGTAATCAAAAAAACTGTAAATCCTCTTCATAATTGACCCCTTTTTTAATTTATCATCGTTTTTTGCTATATTGTCATTTCATCGCATAAGCTTTGTCATGCGGCCCGACAGTCAGGAAAATTATTGTTTCATCTGGAAAATCTTCACAAAAACAGAATTCACAATCCGGAAAGTTACGGCATTCTTCACAAATGACAAAAACTATACGGAAATTTCGATCTATCCGGGCGCTTCTGCAACCAATCAGATTAAGTTTTTTGGTGTCATCCGCTAATGCTTCAGTATTATAGTAGGGGGTGTCAATTATTTTTTCCACTCTGCTTTTGATCCGTCCTTTGAGGGATGAATAACGGCAAAGATTCCGCATAAACTGTTTTTCATAAATGGCCTCGTATTTAATCACCCCAGGCCTCTTCATGTGTCATAAATTCGAGTTGATCATTATCTTTTCGTTCTTTTATTTTTATCATATCATCGTAAAGAGGCGTATCAGGCTTAATGTGAAATATATCCGTTTGTTTCTCAATTGCGTCGTTCAGTTCCTCTCTGATGATGCGGCGGATAACCGGTTCTAACGCTATTATCAACTCTTCAATAACGAAGGTGTTGTTTGCATGTATCATTTGCTTTTCCTTTTAGCGCTAATTTTCATTATACAGATCATTGAATATTTTAAAGTAAAAATATTTATGAAAACAGGCTTTCGACACCTAAAAGGCATTAGCCATTTTTTATTTTTTAGACAGAAACGCGCTTACTTCAATATTTGCCTGTTTAAGAATCTCTCTTAATGTTCCTTCAGGCATATCACCGGAATGATTTGGAATAGTCGTATATTTATCTTTCTTTTGATTATACCAAATCTCATGACTGCCAGCGGCTTGACGGTCAAAGGCAAAACCACGTTTTTTTTTAACCGCTTGGTAATCAGACGATAGCTGAAACCTGATAACCTTCCCATAATTTTAAGAACTGACTATTAAAGGATAATCAAAACTGTCACTTAACAAAGGAAGTTGAACAAACTCTTTTCTTTCTTTTTTGGCTTCCAATAACTTTCTTGCAACATCCCTTGCTATTTCCAATGTTTCCGTAATGGTGCGCCCCTGGGCAACCAAGCCCTGAATTGTGTCAGAGGTTGCCAAAAAGATGCCTTCGGGAAGTTTTTCTATGTGTATGTTGGCATCCTTCATAAGACAGCTAAAGTAGTTAACACTTTTTCGATCTGTTCAGCCACAAAATTTTGTAGGGTGGGCAGAGTGTAACGGAACCCACCATTTATGGCAATTCGGTGCGGTGGGTTCCGTTATACTCCACCCACCCTACATTAAAAAGTGTAAACCGACAAATGAAGGATGCCCATTTTTTTCAACAGAAAAGCCTGATCTGCAAGATCAAGCTTTTCTTAGCCCCTT
>JAOZRC010000429.1 GCA_029940345.1 Desulfobacterales bacterium | reverse complement strand
TCAGCCCTCGCTCTCACACTTTTTCGCTTCGATCACGACTTTCCAAACAGGCTCTTAGTAATGCCGATTTATCAAATTTTATAAATAACCCGCTCTTCTGTAATAATAATATCAACATACTTGTCATGAGATTCCATTTGAACCTGTTGAATAATCTGACTTTCAAAAGAAAGTGCAACTTTACGGGTGGTGGCGGATAATTTCGGAATCAAGCGGTCGTAATACCCTTCACCCGAACCAATGCGTCCTCCTTTTTCATCAAAGGCGATTCCCGGAATTAGAGCGATATCAAGCACCTCAATCGGCACAACCCGACATCGATTCGGATCCGGTTCGAGCATATCTTTCGCTTTAACGATCAAATCTTTTTCAGGATTGTCAACTTTCATCAGTGTCATTTTATAGGTTTCAGGATCAAAGGCCGGTAATACGACAATCTTATTATACTGGTAACATCTTTGAATGATATCCCTAGTGAAGACTTTTGCCTTTTTTCCATCAAAATATAAAAGTGTAATGTTCGATTCAATAAAATTGGCAAATTCAAATAATCGTTTTTCAATCAATATGGTTTTCTTTGCAATTTCACTTTCAGAAAGTAAATCAATCATTAAATCAATATCTTTGCGTATTTCACTTTTTGTTTTGGGATTTTCTTCCATAATATGATATTCTCCTGAGCAACTATTAGATTATCGCACCTTCAGACTTACCACGATTGTGTTTTCATGCTCCGTATGGGACAGCATGACAAATTTATGCGCCTTGCATTTCGAGCCAGACCAGAAATTTGGCAGCAACCGATGCATACAAATTAGAAAAGGTATGAAGGGTTGCCTATATTATTTGATTCCCCATACACGACAGATATTAAATACCAATCCATTTTAACCATTGACTAAAGAGCTGAATCATAATAAAGTTTATAGTTTGTAAAAAATTCTATATACTGCTAAATTATATAAGATAGGGATTATCATGTTAGAAATCAAGTTTGTTCGACAAAATTTATCGCATGTGCAAAAGGCCCTTCAAAATCGGGGTGATGCCGCCGATCTACAAACCTTTAAACATTGCGAATCTCAACGCAGAAACCTTTTAAAAGAAAGCGAAGCACTAAAACATCAACGTAATGTAGCGTCACAACAAATTGCCCAAATGAAAAAAGATGGGCAGAATACGGATACGCTGACAACAGAAATGCGGGATGTATCCGGCAGAATTAAATTACTTGATAGCGCATTGAAAAAAAATGAAGCTGAAATTGAATCAATTCTGTCCCGGCTTCCCAATATACCACACCAGTCAACGCCTATCGGTGCAAACGAAACGGAAAATCCAGTTGTCAAACAAATCGGACAACCTACGAAATTTAATTTTGATCCGCTTCCTCATTGGTCTGTGGGACGTCAGTTGAAAATACTTGATTTTGAACGTGCCGCTAAAATCACCGGTGCGCGTTTTCCTCTTTATTTCGGGGCCGCTGCACGACTGGAACGCGCGTTGATCAATTTTATGTTGGATATTCATATTGGTGAACATGGATATTTGGAAGTGTTGCCTCCTTTTATTGTAAATCGCCAAAGCATGACCGGAACAGGTCAATTGCCCAAATTTGAAGAAGACCTTTTCAAACTGCATGAATCCGATTATTATTTAATCCCAACCGCCGAAGTGCCGGTTACCAATATTCATCGTGATGAAATTTTGGATGAAAACCAGTTGCCTATTTATTATACGGCTTATACACCCTGTTTTCGATCCGAAGCCGGTTCTTATGGAAAAGACACGAAAGGCTTGATCCGGCAGCATCAGTTTAATAAGGTTGAATTGGTCAAATTTGTCAAACCGGAAACTTCTTACGAGGAGTTGGAAAAGCTTTTAGCCAATGCAGAGGAAATATTAATTCGTCTTGAACTTCCTTATCAGGTTATCACGCTTTGCACCGGTGATTTAGGCTTTTCAGCCGCTAAGACCTATGATATCGAAGTATGGATGCCATCACAGGGGCGCTATCGTGAAATTTCATCATGCAGTAATTTTGAGTCTTTTCAAGCCCGACGAGCAAACATTCGCTATAAAACGACGGGCAAGAAGGGTACCAGCTATGTTCATACGCTGAATGGCTCCGGCCTTGCCGTAGGGCGCACGGTTGCCGCTATATTGGAAAATTACCAACAAGTTGATGGAACTGTATTAATACCGGATGCCTTACAACCTTTTATGGGAGGGATGCAAAAAATAAGCGATGGAACTTGAAGAATTTCCCAAGGAGATCAGACCTTATATTTTTCCAAAACACAAGGGCAATCAGATTTATCGATGTTTGGCGTGTGGCCGTGAATATGGTCTTGAAAAACTGCTATACACTTGCCCATCCTGTGGACAGGTATTTCTTATTTATGATCGTGATTTTGATCAATTAAAAAAGATTAGCGGGGCGCTTTGGCGCAAAATTTTTGATTATCGAAAAATGGCGTCAATACCGGCCCTTAAAGGCATTTACCTTTATCATGAATTTGTTGGTCCGACGATTCCGCCAGATGCGGTGGTGTACCTGGGAGAGGCGCATACACCGTTGATCGAAGCAAACAGTTTTTTACAAAAAAAGCTGGGTATTCGCTTTTTTGTTAAAAATGATGGGCAAAATCCCAGTGCCTCTTTCAAAGATCGCGGGATGGCGAGTGCTTTAAGCTATATTAATTATTTGATTAAAGGCGGAGCTGTCTCCGATATTTTGGCGGTGTGCGCTTCTACAGGAGATACTTCTGCTTCGGCGGCTTTGTACGCTTCCTATTTACAACCACATGTCAAATCGGCTGTGCTGCTGCCCTATAAAAAAGTTACGCCTCAACAGCTTTCACAGCCATTAGGAAATGGCGCTAAAGTCTTTGAAATTCCAGGTGTATTTGATGACTGCATGAAAGTCGTTGAAGCCATGTCGGAGCGCTATAATGTGGCCTTATTAAACTCTAAAAATGCCTGGCGAATTTTAGGGCAGGAAACCTACTCCTATGAAATCGCCCAGGATTTTGAGTATGATATGGTGAATAAGGCTGTTGTTCTCCCCATTGGTAATGCCGGCAATATCACCGCTGTAATGAGCGGGTTTATCAAATTTTATGAAACTGGCGTAATTGATGCGTTGCCGAAAATCGTCGGCGTCCAGTCCCAACATGCCAATCCGGTTTTTCGATATTATGCCTCTGAATCAAAGCGCCGTGAATTTATTCCTGTTACTGTTAAACCCAGCGTGGCTCAAGCGGCAATGATTGGCAATCCGGTTTCAATGCCTCGTGTCATCTATCTTGCAGAATTGTATAATCAGATATCCGGCGGACAGAATGTTTTTGTTGTGGAGGTAACCGAACAAGCGATCATGGAATGGGAGCTTATTGCCAACCGTAATGGCCATATCGCCTGCACCCAGGGAGGGGAATCGTTAGCAGGTCTGGTAGTTGCCCAGGAACACGGCATTATTAATAACAACGAAATAGCAATAATTGATTCTACAGCGCATGCGCTCAAATTTTCCGGTTTTCAAGAAATGTATTTCGAACGTAAATTTCCATCGGAATTTGGCATATCTTATAAATCGGATTTGATTAACGCTCCGGTTTTGGTCGAAACGGAAAATACGGATAACAATTTTATATCGGAAACATTCGCTCAACAGGAAGACAGATCGCAACGTTTTATAGATATAAGCGCTCGTGCAATCGCTAACGCTTTAAACTTAAAACCCAAAGAACTATTATAGGAGTGAGATGAATATTATTAAAAAACGAAAACGGATAAATAATAGACGATTCTTGGTTTGCATCTTTGCTATTGTGTCTATGACTATGATCTTTTCATGCACGGCAAGTCGGTCTTATGTCTCAGAAGAGGAAAGGATAAAAAAAGCGGAGGCTTTACGGAATCTGGGTGAAGCGCATCTGGTTAGCGGCAACTATACGGCAGCACTTAGCAATCTGCTGGAGGCTGAAAAAATAACTCCGCAGAATCCGTATATTCATGATGATTTAGGACTCGTGTATATCGCCAAAGCAAGACCGGATTTGGCAATTGTTCATTTCAAAAAAGCCTTGGCTATAAAACCGGATTTTACGCCGGCAATGAATAATCTGGGTACCGCTTATCTGATCCGAAAAGATTGGGACACCGCGATCTTGATTTTTAAAAAAATAAATAAGGATTTATTGTACGCAACCCCTTATATGCCTTTGAGCAATATCGGATGGGCCTATTATAACAAAAAACAGTATGGTCTCGCAAAAAAATATTATATGAATTCGCTGAAAATGGAGCCGAAATATGTTACGGCTCTGCATGGCCTCGGTTTGACTTACACGGCTCTGGGGGAATACGACCGATCCATTAAAACGCTTGAAAAAGGTGTTAAACTGGCCCCGGGCTACGCAGATATTTATTTAGCCCTAGGAGATGCTTACAGGTGGTCTCGTTATTATAAGAAAGCGTTGCAAAATTATGAAAAAGTAATTGAACTGGCAGATGAAAATAGTCTAGTGGCAATTGAAGCGACTAAAAAGGTGAATGAATTGAAATAGAAAAATTCGGCTATCATCCGCCTTTTAGAACACCATCATGATTTGCATAACAGGGCAAATAGCAAACTTATTTGTTTACCCCCTCTACGGTCAACCATTTCCCTCAATGCTGTTGAATTAAGAAGTTTTCCAATATTACTCGCAAACCTAAATGATTAAGATTACGAGTACGAAAATTTAAAGTCATTCAATCACTATTCGTTATCTCAACAGTATGCCCCCCTTAAAAATGAGAGCATCCTTCATTTTCCTGAAACTACAAGAATTTGGTTTAATAAGGATTAAGGCCGTGATTATCGTTTAGGTTCAGGCCATATACCAAAGAACAACAGTTGCAAAATCCGGCTACCCACATAAGATGGGACAGACGTAGGTTGGCTTAAGGAACGAAACCTGACATCAACCTGAATTCGTTGGGTTTCGACCCTCAACCCAACCTACGACCACATTTAATGTCCTAGTACAACAACTTGGAAGTTCCTCCCCCACCCAGCATACCGGTGGCCTAAACTTTTGACAGCAAGTAGGTGCGGGACGAACTTCCAAATCGCTGTACCAGCTTATGTTGGTAGCCCTAAATCCTTACTAAATTAAATCCTTGTAGATCAGTAAGGAAAGTGTAAACTACTTTTAATCTGATATAAAAGATGCCTATTAATTTTATTA
>JAOZRC010000428.1 GCA_029940345.1 Desulfobacterales bacterium | reverse complement strand
GGTTTAAACCACCACCTATGGTGGTGGCACCATAAATAAGAATCTTTTAAGGAGGAACACGCCACAGCATTACAACGGCACTTGGGAATTATTTCACAAAGACGAGTTGAGAGAGTCTGGATCGATGCACAGAACAAATAAGGCTTTCGAAAGGTACATGCAAGGAAAAAAGAATGATTCTATAAAAGTATACAGGAAGATCAGAGAAATAAAGGTAGGCAAAATTATTAATCTGGAAAATAAAAAAGCCCGAAAAAAGTGATCAACTGATTCGGACTTTTCTAAATCGTTAACATGCTGTAATTACAGGTATTAAAGAGTACCGGAGGCCGGAATCGAACCGGCACGGAGTTGCCCCCGGAGGATTTTGAGTCCTCTGCGTCTACCAATTTCACCACTCCGGCAAACATTAAAGAAGCAATAAGCAGAAATCGGATCGAATGTCAATAAAATTACGCTACTGTTTGTGTAATGCGGCTAAAATTTTTCTCGATGTAATTGATCCTTCCCGTAAAATGACGGGGCAATCGGCGGTGACATCTACAACGGTTGAACCCGCTCCGCCACAAAGCATCCCGCCGTCTAAAATCAGATCCGCTGCTGAACTGACAGATGCATCTAACCGCGATACATGGGCGCAACCCGCGCAACCGGAAAGGTTGGCACTGGTTGCGGTGATGGGATGGGTCGTTGCCTTTACCAAAGCGGTTGCCACCGGGTGGCCGGGACAACGCACACCGACTTTGCCGGTTCCGGCAGTCAGGTAATCCGGCACGATGTTACTGGCTTCCAGAACCAGGGTCATTTTTCCTGGCCAAAAGCGCTCTATCAGTAGGTCGGCGTCAGTGGGAATTGTTTTAACCAAGGTCTCCAAAACCTTTCGGTTTTTCACTAGCACGGACAGCGGTTTATGTTCGGGTCGCTTTTTAATGGCGTAAATTCTGCGAACGGCTTTGGCATTGAAAATATCGGCGCCCAAACCGTAAAGCGATCGCGTCGGATAAACAACCACTCCACCGTTGTGGATTATTTGAGCCGCTTGGCAAATCATATCCGCGGAGGGCTTTGGATAATCCGTTTTAGACTTACCCGACTTGTTGAGCTTGTATACGGGCATTGACTTTTTCAGCCTTTTGCGCCACCTGTTCGGCCATTGCGATTTTATCGGCAGCTAATTTTTCAGCAAGCACCGGATCTGCAACGGCCAGTATTTGAACGGCCAAAATGGCGGCGTTGCGTGCGCCGGATTTGCCGATGGCCATTGTGGCAACAGGGATGCCCGGTGGCATTTGAACTGTGGCCAGAAGTGCATCCATTCCCTGGAGGCAGGATGAATCAATGGGTACGCCGATAACCGGCAGGGTGGTGTGTGCGGCTAAAACGCCGGCCAAATGGGCGGCGTGTCCGGCTCCGGCGATAATCATTTTCAAACCTCTTGCCCGCGCTGAAGCGGCGTATTCAGATGCTCTTTGCGGGCTGCGGTGTGCTGACGCAACCGTCATTTCAAAATTTATGCCGAACTTGTTAAATACAGGGATCGTCGCTTCCATCACGCCCAGATCGGAGTCACTTCCCATCACAATCCCTATTTCAGGTGTAGTTATCGCATTTTTTGGGGTCATTATAAGTATAAACCTTTTTCCTTCAAGCTATCATTGTATTCAAAAGGAGAGAAAATAAAACAGGTAACCAGGGTGTCAGCTTATTGTTTTGCTTTGGCCTCAATACCCAGTTGAATCAACTTGTCCATTAATTCACCAAAAGGGATGCCCGCTTCAGCGGCGGACTGCGGGTAAAGACTGGTGGCGGTCATACCCGGAATGGTGTTGGTTTCAATAACGTAGATATTCCGATCTTTGATAATCATATCGGTTCGGCTGTATCCCTGGCAAAACAGTGCCTGGTGCGCTTTTATACCATAAGCCTTAGCCATTGCGGTCAGATCGGTATCAATTCGCGCCGGGCATATCTCCTGGGTGGCTCCGGCGGTGTATTTGGCTTCATAATCAAAAAATTCATATTTTTCATTGGGAATAATCTCAATCAGGGGCAATGCTTCCGGATCATCATTGCCGATAACGCCGCAGGTTATTTCAACACCGTCAATATAGGTTTCAATTAACACAACGTCGTCATATTCAAATGCTTTCGACACAGCATCTTCAAGTTCAGTTTCCGACCTGACAATTGACATTCCCACACTGGAACCGCCTTCAACCGGTTTAACAACCAGCGGTAATCCCAGTTTGCGGATGCAATGGTCTGCATCTGGCGTCTCCCGACACCGGATAGTCTGATACGGCGGGATAGGAATACCCGTTTGTTGATACATCCGCTTTGACGCCAATTTGTTCATCGCCAACGCACTTCCGAGAACACCGGCGCCTTGATAGGGAATGTTCAGCAGTTCCAGCAGACCTTGTACAGTTCCGTCTTCACCATAAGGACCATGAAGAATAATCAGCGCCGCGTCAATATTGGCAGCATCAGCCACCAAACGCGGAAGATCTGTTTTGGGATCATAATGAATGATCTCATATTTGGCTTTGTCAAGCGCCTCGTAAACCTGTTGGCCCGAATTCAGCGAAACCTCTCGTTCAGAAGAAACTCCGCCGTAAATAAGTGCAAGCGTCATTTTTTGCATAGTTGCTCCTATCCTGTAAGTTTTTATGAAAGTGTATTGCTTCCAGTTCTATTACACCGCGAGGGAACGCAGGGCGGCTTTGATTTCAGGCATCGTTTGACACCCATTAGATTTTATGAGAGAAACCGATCAGATCAGGCCATTTTCTTTAAAATAACCTTTTTGGCTTTATTATATTCTTCAGACGTAATCAAGTCATTTTCGAACAATTCAGCAACCGAAGTCAGTTCCTGGATGCAGTTGTCTCCAGGGGCGTTCAGTTGCAACACCTTGGGAGGAGCAGCAATTGCCGGCGTTTCGGCTGCGGAACGATCAATCTTAAAGGACGCCATACCACCCAATAAGCTCACCTCAACAGATTGGCCTCTGAATAACGGCGAAGTGACAATTTTGTGAAGCGCCAGACCACTTCTTTTAATACGTCTGTACAGGATATAGGCGGAAAGCAGGAACAAGGCACTGCCGGCAAGAAGAATCCAGGACATGTAATTGACCACACCGCGGAAAAAGATAATAAAAAACAGGACACTTCCCAGCAAAAGCAGATGCAACACCAAAATTGCATACGCCAACAGCACGCTTTTAAAAGTGCCGTCTTTAGATTTATAATCTTTAGAAATCATCCCCAACGACGCATCAGTTTTGTGCTGTATTGCTGCGGCCAATCAAAAGCGATATTTTTTTGGCGCGTTGAATTCAGCTTCATAATCAGATAATTAAGTTTATTAATCAGACGATATTCTTCCGCAGCGGTCGGCATACTTTGCAGTAAATCTTCCGTTTTTTTTATTTCGTGTCGAAGTTCAATTTCCGGTGGGATGCAATCGGCATTTTTCAATATCTTGTAGGCCAAACGGAGGTCTTCAGCAATAGTGCTGTCATCTTGAAGTTTAAGGGGATCGCCATGACCGGGCAAATTATCAAATTCCCCTTTTTTCTGGGCCGCCAGAATACGCGCTTCAACAATTTTTTCAAAGCCGGTAAGCATTAGATATGATCTAAACTAAAAAGCCTCTCTGATTATCCAGAGAGACTTATTTAAATTGGTGGCGATGCAGGGAATTGAACCCCGGACACTGCGGATATGAGCCGCATGCTCTGACCATCTGAGCTACATCGCCATAACAGCTATATCTTAAAAGTAAACTTTTTAACAGTTCATGTTTACGGAGTCAAGTTGAAAAATATCTTTTTCATTTTTAGTTACCGGGCATCGAACTGGCTACTTCAATACTGTATTCTTCCAATGCATCCGGGTTGTCAAGCTTGGAAAAAACGATCATAAAAGGTACTTTTTGGCTAGTTTTGATATTGGTATTCTGTTTATCGCTTCCTTTGACATTGTTTAATTGGCTTGTAATCTCTTCCATGCTAAGAGACTCAAGTTCCGATTTCGTTAAAATATTACCGGCAGACACTTTCTGTTCTTGCAAAACTGCTTTATTTTTAGCATAGAGCTTGCCTTTCACTTTGAAATAACTACGCGGCTGTGCATAATCATTTCTAACCTTTCCCTCGATGACAAAAAGCAGGGCGCCATCAGACCGAGTAACATAATATCCTTTGTCTTCGACTGTTGACGCTCTCTGGTTGCCAAGATCATTTTCGTCAGTGGTATCACCAGAACCGAAAAAGCCGCCGATAAAAGGAATCTGTTGATCAGTATAGAAAAAATAAGCAAAACCTCCGAAAATAAGGATGAGCAGAAGAAGAATAGGGGAAAGAATTTTTTTTTGCCAGACAAGTTTTGATTTAATATCGGCAATCATGGGGTCTTCTTCAATTTCGTTTTCTGGAATCGTTTCCGCTTCTGTTTCCGCTTCGGCTATTTTTTCGCTTACCTGCGGATCCGGTTGAGACGTTGTTTCCGGTTCATCAGGTTCGTATTCGAACTCCAGTGCGGGTTCTTCCTTGTCTGATAATTCTTCTAATTCGGATGTAAACGGTTTATCAATGGTTTCATCTATTTGAGAGAAATTTTGGTCATCCTCATTGCCTTGATCTTCCATCTCAAAGGCATCCAAACCCACGGTTTCTTCAAAATCCGTTCCATTATCATCTTTGTCATCAAAATCCAGTGCTAACTCACCAAAATTATCTTCGTCATCTTCGCTTTCCAATTCCAGTCCGAATTCTTCAAAATCATCTTCGGCTTCCTCCGATTCGGTCTCTAACGCCAAATCATCCGCACCGTCTTCATCTTCCATTTCGAGCGAATTTTCGTCGCTTTCATCTTCTAACTCAAGTTCAAGGTCTCCAAAGTCATCGTCGGCTTCCTCCGATTCGGATTCGACGCCAGCTTCATCATCTTCCAGTTCAAGTGCGAAATTTTCAAGATTATCATCTTCCGTTTCAGCAGGTTTTTCTTCATCTTCCAATTCCAAGCCAAGGTCTTCAAAGTCATCTTCCTCATCTGCTGAATCGGCGTCATCTTCAAGTTCCAGTGCTAAGTCGGCGAAATCATCATCTGCATCCGTTTCAGCAGGTTCTTCGTCGCCTTCATCTCCCAACTCCAAACCAAGGTTTTCAAAGTCATCGTCCGCACTGGCGTCATCATCATCATCAAGTTCCAGCGCCAGGTCTCCGAAATCATCA
>JAOZRC010000022.1 GCA_029940345.1 Desulfobacterales bacterium | reverse complement strand
TATTTTACTGCCATTTTCAAAATATCAATCATTTCAGTATGTTACAAGAACTTATGACTGACGAGTTATTAAAATAAACGAAAGATTAAGACACACGAAAGGAGGTGGCAAAGAGCTGGAATGAAAAAGGTATGACCATTGTTAACGTTAACAGATTTTCATATCAGATAATTGATCGAACTGAAGGAAGACCGCTTCGGACAAAGAACCAAACCGGGGAAATCTTCCTGATCTATGGCCAAATTATTTGGATGAGGATCATAAGCGATTAAATCGAGTTCTGGTCGAGTTATAGTCGATTTTAGATTGCTATTTAATTAATCGGTTTTTTGGGTACAGGAGGAAAAATATGAAAGGAACCACTTGGGTTTACATATTTCTTGGATTATATATCATTTATTGCTTTTATTGGGGATTAAAGGGTTATTTTACGGAAAAAACATCTTCCGGTTATTCGATTGCCGGTCGTTCGATTCCGTTTTTTGCCTTTTTATTAGCGGCAACGGCGGCTTCGTTCAGTGGCTGGACCTTTATCGGCCACCCGGGCCTGATCTGGCGTGACGGTTTGGCGTACGCGTTTGCTTCATTTTACGTGCTGACCATTCCCATCACCGGAACGTTTTTTAACAAACGGGTGTGGCTGTTAGGTAAACGCTACGGGTTTATCACACCGGGCGATATGTACGCCTATTACTTCAACAATGAAGTGATTCGCTGGCTGGTGGTCGTTACAGCCGTTCTGTACTCCATTTTTTATTCGGCAGTGCAGTTGATGGCAGCAGGCGCGTTGTTCAATGTTATTGCGGGTGTGCCGTTTACCTTTGGTGCTATTTTCCTCGCCTTCATCGTATGGTTTTATGTCTGCACCGGCGGTCTTAAAGCCAGCACCTGGGTCGGTGTTATCCAGTTTATTCTGCTTGTGGGTGGTATCATCATCCTGGGCTATTATGTCATCAGTGCGCCTCAGTTTGGCGGATGGGCCGGTTTTTCGGCAGAGGTTGCCAAGCTTGATACTAAGTTCCTGGAGGTGCCGCGTGTGATCAACTTTGGTCTTGGCGGAGCTGCGGGTGAGAGTGCCTGGACGGCTGTGATGATTCTGACCTATATGTTTGCACTCATGGGCATTCAATCGTCGCCGGCGTTCACCATGTGGACCTTTGGTATCAAGACCCCGAAACCGCTCGCATGGCAGCAAGCTTTCATGTCTACCTTTGTGGTCGGCTTTGCGCTGTTCTTTTTCACCGCTTTTCAGGGTATGGGCGCCAAAATTTTAGAAGTCACCGGTGTGGAAGCGTTTGTCGGATTAAACAACACAACTGTCGTGCCGCTTTTAATGAAAAACTTTCTGCCCCCGGTCATGTTGGGCGTTGTGTTTATGGGCGCGATTGCAGCGATTCACTCCACCGCGGCTCCGTATATCGGCACCGGCGGTTCGATCCTGTTGCGCGATGTTTACTGGCGCTACATTAAGAAACAAAATGTTTCTGATTCCGAACAAATCTGGGTGAACCGTATATTGGCAACTGTTTTGACCATTGCGGCACTGGGAATCGGGCTCACTTCTAAAGCTGCCCTGGTTATCCTGGGCGCGTTGGCAACGTCCTTCGGCTTTGTGATGTATGTGCTTCTATTAGGCGTCATCTGGGGTTTAAGATTCCCCTCTACAGGTGCCATGATCGGTGTGCTGTCCGGTATGTTAGCCGTATTTTTCACCTATAAAATCTGGCCAAATCCTCTATCCATGCATTGCGCTTTCTGGGGCACCGGCATTGGATTGGCTGTCGCTTTGGCGTGTAAAGGTCTGGGTATCAAGGACACCCAGGAAACCATTGACCGCCAGGCCGAGGTGCGCAACTGGCTGGACAGTGTGGATGAACCCACCGCTGCTGGTAAGCAATGGCGTAAAATCATGAAATTTGTGGTGCCGATCTGGTATTTCTTTGCCATTGGCCCAGCTTGTATCTTGGGTAACTCCGCATTTTCATTGAACGGTTTTACGCCGCTGTGGTCATGGCAAATCGTTTGGTGGATTCTTGGAATCATCATGATGTGGGCACTGTGCTTTAAAGCGGAAATGGCGACAACCTCCGAAACCCAGATTGCGCGCGCTAACAGCGAGCAAAAAATTGTGGTGAAAGAGGTTTAGTGATAACTTTATAAAAGAAGGAGATAAGCACTATGAAACCTGAAGATATGTGGATGATCGTCCTTGTAGTTTTTTCAACACTGTTTTTTATGTCATTCGGATGGGGGCTCTGGGGATAACGGGTCTTCTTCAAAAAAGCCGTGCTAAACAATGATCTGAAACTTTAGCATGGCTGAATCCTTCAACCGGCCATAATCATTACCAGGCAACCTGCCTGAACAAGTGGTGATTATGGCCTTTCTTCATTTTGCACTATCCATCCTTTGCCCCTGCTTATACTATATCTATTTCCTTTGCCAAAACATTGATTTTTGCTTGCATTATCAATTCAATTAATGTTAATGGTGCTAAAAAATATAATCTCCGTTTAGCGTTTTTCATAGTCCTAATAAAAAAAACGGCATCCTTCATTTGACGGTTAACACTTCCGGTTGTCATAAAGGAGTGCGAAAAATATTTTTCGCCCTACCGCAAGCGAAGCGAGCGGCAAATGTCTTGTTAAATCAAAGTCTGAGGATTATTTGCCGCTAGCTTCGCACGCGGTGAGGCGAAAATAAATTTTCGCACTCTATGAAGGATGCCAAAAAAACGATTATAACAGGCTCTTGACACTTTTTTGGTATTTATGGTCTAACATATTGTTTTTACAACATATTTAAATGGACATCAAAATCAGCCATAACCCATTGAAATTACAGGATTCACCATGTCCATTTTCCATAAAGCTGTCAGGAGCCTGTATAATTATGAAATTTCAATCAGATAAGATCCAGACTCATATCTGAGTAGGAGCTTTATCTTAAAAACTATAGCTTTATCAAAGAAATACGCTGTTAATATTATTAATCTAATTTTATTTATTTAATACAAGGAGGAGTAGAATGACCAATCCGTATGATGATGCTTTCGCAAAATCAATCAATGACCCTGATGCTTTTTGGGCGGAAGCGGCTGAAGACTGCCACTGGTACAAAAAGTGGGATAAAGTTTTGGATGATTCCAATAAGCCATTTTACCGATGGTTTACCGGTGGCGAAATTAACACCTGCTACAACGCGCTCGACTTGCATATTGAAAATGGCCGCGGCGACCAGCTTGCCTTGATTTACGACAGCCCGGTGACTAATACGGTTAAAAAATACACGTATAACGAATTGCGCGACGAGGTGGCCAAATTTGCCGGTATTCTTGCCGCCCAGGGTGTCAGCAAAGGCGATCGCGTCCTGATTTATTTGCCCATGATTGCCGAAGCTGCCATTTCGATGCTTGCCTGCGCTCGCATCGGTGCCGTCCACTCCGTCGTGTTCGGCGGCTTTGCCCCCAATGAACTGGCAACGCGCATCAATGATGCTAAACCCAAAGTAATTGTTTCAGCATCCTGCGGTATTGAGGTTAAGCGGGTTATCGCATACAAACCCCTTCTGGATGAAGCCATAGAAATGGCGGATGCGAATAACCGGCCTGCCAAGTGTGTCATTTTACAAAGGCCCATGGAAACGGCCGGCATGATTGAAGGCCGCGACATTGATTGGACCAGCGCAATGGCGGATGCCCAACCGCATGATTGTGTACCGCTCGCCGCTACGGATCCGCTATATATCCTGTATACTTCCGGAACCACCGGGGAACCCAAAGGGGTTGTCAGGGATAACGGCGGCCATGTGGTGGCACTGAAATGGACCATGAAAAACGTATATAATGTGGATGCCGGTGATGTGTATTGGGCGGCTTCGGATGTCGGCTGGGTGGTCGGCCATTCCTATATTATCTATGGACCGCTTTTAAAAGGATGCACCACCATTGTTTTTGAAGGTAAACCGGTTGGAACGCCGGATGCCGGTGCTTTCTGGCGTGTAATCGCGGACCACAAGGTAAAAACGATGTTTACTGCGCCCACCGCTTTCAGGGCCATTAAACGCGACGATCCCAAAGCTGAGATGCTTAAAAAATATGACCTCTCCAATTTTAAAACCTTGTTTCTGGCCGGTGAACGCCTTGACCCCGACACCTTGCATTGGGCTGAAGACAACCTGAATATTCCGGTAATTGACCATTGGTGGCAAACCGAGACCGGTTGGGCGATATGCGCCAATTGTATGGGTATTGAACACTTGAAAATAAAAGAAGGCTCACCCACCAAACCGGCGCCAGGATGGAATGTCAAAGTGGTTGATGAATCCAATAATCTTGTTGAACCGGGTAAAATCGGCGCTTTGGTCGTCAAATTACCGTTGCCTCCCGGATCACTGCCCACTCTCTGGAATGCCGACAAACGGTATATCGAATCCTATTTGGAAGAATTCCCCGGTTATTATAAAACCGCTGACGCCGGTTTTATTGATGAAGACGGCTACGTCTTTGTGATGTCCCGCACCGATGATATTATCAATGTGGCCGGTCATCGTCTTTCCACAGGCGCGATGGAAGAAATCCTGGCAGACCATCCGGATGTTGCCGAATGTGCTGTTTTGGGTGTTGACGACCAACTCAAAGGCCAGATTCCGGTCGGCTTTTTAGTTCTTAACGCCGGCGTTGACCGTGATAATGACGATATTATCAAAGAGGTGATTCAGTCTGTAAGAGATCGCATCGGTCCGGTGGCATCGTTTAAAACCGCCACTGTGGTAAAACGTTTGCCCAAAACACGTTCTGGTAAAATTTTAAGAGGCACAATCCAGAAAATTGCTGATAACAAGGATTATAAAGTGCCGGCAACGATTGATGATCCTGCGATTCTGGGTGAGATGGAAGAAGCGTTAATTGGCATCGGTTTTGCTAAAGCCAGGAAATAAAGATTTTTAAAGTTAGAATCTAACCGTAAATTCTCCTTCACCACCTGGTTCCCAAATATCATGCGGGAATTTGCTGCTGACATAAATCGGGACACTTCCATGCGTTACAAGGCAGAGCCTTGTAACGAGTGCCATTTTTTATGTGTCCCGTTTTATGTTGACCGCCCACTTTTTATAATCTTACAATCTTAATCGTAATCAAAAAGTGATTATAGACATTCAGAAAATCGGGCTACCAACATAAGCTGGGACACTAAATGTAGTCGTAGGTTGGGTTGAGGAACGAAACCCAACATCAGCCTGAATTTGTTGGGTTTCTTTCCTCAACCCAACCTACGTCTGTCCCGCCTTATGTGGGTAGCCGAAAATCGGATAGTTATCTGAACTTCTATAGGATTAGGATTAAGCAATTTCAATTGAGTGTAACCTTTTTGTGTATATTGCGTCATGTGGGTGGGTTTCGCTACGCTTCACCCACCCTACAAAAAAATGTCACACTCATTTCAATTGGTTAAGCTATTTAGTCACCATTCCTAACCGTTTTTAATTGACAACAAGGAGGGAAAAATGGATCATTCAGAAGATACCCAAAGCACATCTGTGGAAACAACAGGTTCAGAAATTACCGAAAGCATACCTAAATCAAATATACCTGTAAATGATGTGGGCGATGCCGGTAATATGGATAAAATAAGATATATCCTGTTCGGTGCCCAGATGCGAGAGCAGGAAAAATGGTATACACGACTTGAGCAACGCACCTTTAAGGAGATCAACAGTCTGAAAGATGAAACCAGGAAACGGTTTGATTCTTTAGAAAATTACATCAAAAATGAAATTGATATGTTTAGTGATCGCCTTCAAACGGAACAGGATGATCGCACCACATCTGTTAAAGATATATCCAAGGAATTACAGGAAATGAACACCATGTTGGAGCAGCGCATTGTTCGTCTGGGCAACCAACTGGATAACAGCTCAATGAATTTGCGCCGCCAGATTATGGAACTGTCTAAAAATCTGTCCAGTGAACTTCAACAAAAATATGAGGATACTTCCAACGTTATGGAAGAAACCTCCCAGGAATTGCAAGCGAATAAAGTTGACCGTGCGGTCCTGTCAGAGCTTTTTGCCGAGATTGCCATGCGCTTAACCAATGATTTCCCCATGGATTTAGACTCCCAGGACATGAACGGATCGGATGATAACGAAATTGGAAGTGAATGAAAAATCATCCGGCCCAAACATGCGAACATCCCCCCCTTGAGGTGCCTGACGTATTTCCCTTGGAAGACCGCGATGAGGCGTTAGACGAGTTGCGTCAATTGCTCCTTGAACCGGAACAAGAGGCATTGCGTAAATTACAGGAACGTTTAGACAATCCTAAAAAACGAGCTTATGACATCAGCCGGGTTCTTCCGGAAGCACTGGTGCTTTGTTCATCCCAGAATGCTGCCCTTGCCAAAGAACTAACGCCGCAAATGGATAAACTGATTAACGCATCCATCGGCAAAAACAGCAAAATTTTCATTAAAACACTTTCACGCATGATTGGCCCGGCGACGCGCAGCGCCCTATCTGAAAAAATTCAGGGCATGAATCAAGCACTGGCCGACAGCTTTTCTCTACGCGGTCTTAAATGGCGCTGGGAAGCGTTCACAACGGGAAAAACTTTTGCTGAAGTCGTTATGCTGCACAGTCTGATCTACCGGGTGGAACAGGCTTTTTTAATCCATAAAGAAACAGGCTTGCTGCTGCAAAATGTTGTCGCCAAGGATGTGGTTTCTCACGATGCCGACTTGGTTTCAGGCATGCTGACCGCTATCCAGGATTTTGTGAAAGACTCCTTCAAAACGTCTGGTGAAGAAGGACTGGAAACCCTCCAGGTGGGGGAGCTTAGCGTTTGGATTGAAGAGGGGCCGCAAATGCTTCTGGCGGTGGTGATACGCGGACAGGCTGCCATAGAGCTTCGGACGGTTTTACGAGACGCGCTGGAAAGTATTTATCTTGAACAAGCGGAAGTGCTTGAAACTTTCCAGGGTGATAATTCCACTTTTGAAGAAATCAAACCTTATCTTGAAATATGTCTTGAAGCCCGCTATAAGTCTGAATCAGGAAAACGCGCTCCCTATTTTTGGACATTATTTACGATGTTTGGCATTGCTATCAGCGTCTGGATATTCTTTACATGGCGCGACCATCAGCAATGGACCCGGTATTTGGATAAACTTAGAAAACAACCCGGAATCGTCATCACTTCCGCTGAAAAACATCGTGGCACTTACGTTATAAACGGTCTTCGTGATGCGCTCGCTCCTGATCCTCGGAAACTTATAGAAAAAGCGGATTTTAGCCATCTGAAATTGATAATGAACTGGAAACCTTATTATGCGATGAATCCGGCGTTTATCCTGGATCGTTCCAAACAGGTGCTTCAGCCCCCTGAATCCATTGACTTAACTTATGAAAACGGTGCGCTAAAAGCCAAAGGTTCAGCACCGCATCAATGGATTGCCGAAACCAGGATTCTGGCACGCGCGATACCCGGTGTGTTTAAATTTTGGAGCGATCAGGTGATTGACGCTGATCTGAAACAATTAAACCAGGTCAAAAAGCAATTGGAAATACGAAGGTTTTATTTCAAATTGAAAACAACCGAATTTTCAGCAGTCAAGTCGAATGCTTTGCCTGCTTTGCTGACAGACGTTCATAACGTATTGAATATTGCAGAAATACTTAATCAAAAAGTTCATATTCAGATAAAAGGACATACGGATTCATCCGGTACTGAAAGAAAAAACAGTGACTTAAGTCTCAAACGGGCGCAACAGTTACGCAGTTTTCTGATTCGCAAGGGCGTCAGTCCGGCGAAACTGACTGTAATTGGCGTCGGATCCTCCGAACCCCAACGCCAGGAATTAGCAGATGAAGACAAACAATTCAACCGCCGGGTCACTTTTCGGGTGATTGCAAAGCCGCCGTTGCGTGAATAGTAATACACGCCGCGTAAGCGTTTACTCCCCCCTTGAGCGGAACGGCTTTCCGCTCTATATAATCTACAACCGTGCGTGAGGATGTAGCGCGGGAAGCTGTCCCGCGCGTAACCTACATGAAGGCGAGAGTGAACGGTTAGCGCGCCGCAGTACGGCCTGCCAAAATTGAACAATAATTGCGGCAATTTGGGAAACAAAGGTTTAATTTCACAATGATTCAAAAAAAAATATGCTTGTTAGGATCCTTCGCAGTCGGCAAAACAAGTCTTGTAAAACGGTTTATTCACGGAAAATTTTCGGATAAATATCTTACGACCATCGGTGTTAAAATTGATAAAAAAATTGTACATACAGCGGATTTCACCGCAAAATTGCTTATTTGGGATTTGGCTGGCGAAGATGAATTCCAAAAAGTGCGTCTTGAATATTTACGCGGTGCATCCGGTTACCTGCTTGTAGCCGACGGCACACGCCGCGAAACACTAAATAAAGCCCTGATCCTCAAAGAGGGGGCCAAGGCGGTTATTGGCAAAAAACCGTTTGTACTGCTTTTAAACAAAGCAGACCTGGACGGCAAATGGGAAATTGAGCCCAATCTTGTTAATGATTTCGTGCAAAAAAATTGGATTGTAATGACCACGAGCGCCAAAACAGGTCATGGCGTGGAAGAAGCCTTTCAAATACTGACCCGGGAGATGTTAGAGAGGGAAAACAATTAACCTGCCTTCCAAAGTAAAGGATTACCTTTGTACGTTAACGCTTGAAAAAAGCTCGCCGGTTTATCTGCACACCGGCAAAGATGGTTGTTTGCTTGACTGGGGCGGCAACATCGAGGCCTACGGTATAAAATCACTTCGCCGGAATCAACCCGTCGGGCAGCAAGTATTCTTCTTAAATGATTTCCTGCCGCTCAAACATGGCTCCCTTTATTTCCCGTGCGTTAAACCAAGCGCCCAGTTTTCCACTGATATCCATATTTTTCATACCGATGATGGCGACTGGACTTTGCTGTTGGATGCCACCGAGGAGGAACTTAGGCAAAAGCGGTTGCAACAGAAGGGGAATGAAGTACGTTTACTGCGCAAAGAATTGGAGCGTATGCTGGAAGGTGTTAATAAAGATTCGCAAAAAGATGAAACCGGAACGTCGCCTATCATCATGTTTCGGGAATTAGGCGAATTTCGGGATGTGGCTGTTCTTTTCGCCGATATTGATAAATTTACAACTTACAGTGAAACCGAATCACCGGAAGTCATGCTGAAAACTTTAAATTATTTTCTTGATGCCATGGTTCGCACCATTACCGACGGTGCCGGAGTTTTAGACAAAATTATCGGAGATGCGGTAATGGGCATCTTCGGACTTACCCCTACTACGGACACCGCGGCCGATTTGGCCGTTAAAGCGGGTATAAAAATGCAAGTGAACATAGCGGAATTAAATATCCTTCGACGTAGTACTGGTCAATCCACCTTTAATATCAGCATCGGAATTGCCAGCGGACCGGTGGCAGTCGGAATGATTGGAGCCCCATATCGAAAAACGATCAGTGCAATCGGGAGTGCTGTGAATATCGCCGCCGGTCTGCAAAAACAGGCCTGCCCATGTGAAATTTTAATTGATTCCGCTACATTACAAAATATTCGGGAAGACCGTAGTTGCTTTTCTAAAACCCATAAATTTACAAATAAGCATGAATCGCTTACCGCTTATTCTTACAAGGCGCCCTTATGAATAACTCGGTTCAACAGGATATTTTATCGGCGCTGGATATGGTTGTCATGGAATATCACGGCAACGAACGTTTTAAAGTAATCGGTGAAGCGCCGGATTGGTTTAATCGTAAATGCGGTTTGACACATTCGACTGACCTGTATTTTAAGCCTCAGAAGCATTTTCCGTTTCTTGAAAATTTTCTGACAGACGCTTTGGACTTATGGGATAAAAAGTCTGAAAGGCAATTAAAATCGGGTTTTTGGATTGAGACAGAGCCTTCGGGAAAAGAAAAGGCGCTTGAAGCAACGGCTCTGAATATTAAAACACGTCCAATGCTATTTATTGAACCAGCTCGTTTTTCATATATTGAAAAACATAAAATTATACAAAAAGGGCGTGAGCTGCAGTTAAGTTTTAAACATAAAGAACGCTTGGAGGCGGTTTTACGCCAGGCGCAGCAAGATCTTGAAAAACGAGTGGACGCACGTACGGCTGAACTTTCTATCACCAATGCCCTTTTGCGAAAAGAAATTGATGAACGCAAGCAGGCTGAAAAAAAGAAAATCCAACTGGCCACGGCTATTGATCAAGCCGCCGAGGCGATTATGATCACCGACACCCTGGGCGTCATCGAATACGTTAATCCCGCTTTTCAATACATCACCGGTTATACAGCTAAAGAGGCCATTGGGCAAAACCCGAATATTCTTAAAAGCGGCCAACATGATGAAGCGTTTTACCTAAAAATGTGGGCAACTCTGGGTCGCGGGGAAGTATGGCGGAGCCATTTTATTAATAAACGCAAAGATGGTAAACTGTTTGAAGCCGAAGTCACTATTTCGCCGGTGCGTGACGCCTGGGGTAAAATCACCAATTATGTGTGTGTCAATCGGGATGTGACGCGCGAAGTGATGATGGAAAAGCATTTACGCCAAACTCAGAAAATGGAGGCCATTGGCACCTTGGCAGGCGGCATTGCCCATGATTTTAATAATATTCTGGCCGGAATTATGGGCTATACCGAGATGAGCTTGTACGATACGCCCGAAGGCAGCCAAATTCATCGTTGGCTAAAAAGATCCCTCCTGGCATGTGAGCGCGGCAAAGCGCTGATCAATCAAATCCTGATGTTTAGCCGGGCCGAGGAAACCGAACAACGACCCATCTATATCAAAGTGATTGTAAAAGAGGCGCTTAAACTACTCCATGCCACCATACCGTCTTCGATTAAAATACGTCATGAAATTAACAACGAAACTGGCGTTATTATTGCCGACACGACTGAAATTCATCAGGTCTTAATTAATCTTTGCACCAATGCGATCCATGCGATGGGCGACCTGGATGGTGTCCTTGCCGTTACGTTGGATAATGTTACCATCGAAGCGGATGATGCCAAACGCTATATTGATTTAAGTCCCGGTGATTATGTACAATTAACCGTGAGCGATAATGGCTGTGGGATGGATGCCGATACAGTTGAAAAGATATTCGAGCCTTTTTTCACCACCAAAAAAATCGGTGAAGGCACCGGGATGGGGCTTTCAGTTGTTCATGGCATCATTAAGCGCAATAACGGCCTTATTAATGTTTACAGTCATCCGGGCGAAGGCAGCACGTTTCAAATTCTATTTCCCAGGACAGACAAACCTACGGAAAAAGGGATCGATGAAACCGCATCTTTACCAACCGGCAAAGAACATATATTACTAGTTGATGATGACGTGCTGCTGGCGGATATGACAAATGAAATGTTGACCAGCCTCGGCTATACACTGACTTCCTGTACGAGCAGTGTCGAAGCGTTGGATGCTTTTCGGGCGAGTCCCGCCAAATTTGACCTGGTTATCACCGATCAAAGTATGCCCCATTTCAGAGGAACTGAACTGGCAAAGAAGATCAAACAGATCCGTCCTGATGTCCCGATTATTCTTTGCACCGGCTTTAGTGGACTGGTCACACCGGCGAAAGCCCATGATATGGGGATTGCTCAATATGTTATGAAACCGTTTGTTCGCCGTGAAATGGCCGTATCGGTTCGCCGCGCGCTGGATGCGTCAAGAACAAGGCCCCAGCGTGAATAATATCAATTTAACAATCCGATGCGTTGCCAAACGACATAATTGAATTGTAATAACATTTATAGCGGAGGTATTAAAAGGAGGCTAAAATGAGAATTGATGGCGCCGGTGGCTCGCAAGGCGGTTCTGGCCGGTTTTTTATCGGGTTGATTATGATGATCGCCGGGGGGTATATTTTTTTCAACTCAATTAGCGTTACCCACCAGTTTCGGTTCGGACACGCCTTATACTCTTTTCAAGGGATGAATATTACAACGGGTATGACATTATTCCCCATGATATTTGGTATCGGCATGATTTTTTATAATGCCAAGAATCCGATCGGCTGGATTCTGGCAATCGCATCGCTGGTGATGATTGTTTTCGGCGTGATATCCAGTCTTCAGTTCCACATGCGCAGAATGACAGTCTTTGAATTGATCTCTATCCTGGTGCTGATGGTGGGAGGGGTTGGCTTGTTCCTCAGTTCACTGCGGAACTATAGTAACCGTTGAAACTCCACCATTAACGGGTGGAATCGAAATATCCGGATTTGCCGTTCACGGATAGCAACACAAGGCGGGACAAAGTAAAGCGGAAAGCCGTTCCGCTTTTTCATCCTTGATGCGGTCATGAACGACGCGGAACAGCTTTCCGCGTTACATTAGTGTCCCAGCTTATGTTGGTAGTCCCGATCACAATCAGAACGTTATGATCTCAAATCCTTTTTTGCGATATTCGGACATACTGGGATGACCGGACATATTGCTTAACAACGCTAATTTTTGTTCTTTGACCTGCGCCAGTACACCCATTTTTTTTGCACACGCCTGACAGACGCCTTCAACTAAATCCGCTATGATTGTCTTTTCCCAAAGCTGGTGAAGGGGATTTTCTTTTTTAATAAGTTGCGGAATTAATTTCGTGGCGGCACCTTCGATAATGATTTTAACTTCATAACCATCAGTTTTCATTTCCAAGGCATTCAGCAGGACATGGATAAAACACATCGGATCACCGTTAAACACAAATAATGCCAATTTCTGCATCGGTCTTTCCTTTTATTATAGTATTCTGTATTCTTCATTGATAAGTTTACACTTTGTCCCGTTAGGGACGTAATCTCTATAGAACAAGGCTTACTGATACGATAAGTCCCGTAGGGACGAAATAGAAAAAATGTAGGGCAATTTGGCATCCTTCATAATAGCTTAAAAGTAGTTTACACTTTCATGGGGAGTGCTGAACCGAAGGTTTAGCAAAGGCCAGCGTAAACGCTAAACCTTCGGTTCAGCACTCCTTTAAAGTGTTAAGCGGAAAATGAAGGATGCCGGCAATTTTGTAAATTGTCTTTCTGACACGCAAACAAATTACAAATTTGCCCTATACTTGCCAGTCATGCGAATGATGCATTCAATTTTACAAATTGATGATGTGTAAACTGATTCGGGAAGGATGACGCATTATACATCATCTTCCCAATAAACACAGTTGCCCGGGCAGTATTTAATTACTTCTTCTATTTTGGCTTCATCATAGTTTGGTTTATCCGCAATTTCAAAATACCCCGCATCTGTCAGTTTGAAAACTGAAGGGTGCAATTCGACGCATATTCCACATTTTACACAATCACTCAGTTCAATAGCAGGGCTCTTCATCGCTGATTTTTCAAAAAGCTTGCTCGGGCTAAGATTCGTTAACAAGTTTACCCATTTTGGCACCCAATTGAAAACAATTTTTCAAATCATCAGGCGTGGGTACATATTGCACACGGATTCCCGGATCGACGATTTCAAACTTCATCGCTTCAAATTCTTTATTGATGTATTTTACCGCTTCACCACTCCAACCATAAGACCCGAAGGCCGCCGCAATTTTATTGATCGGCTTCAAGCCTTTGATGTATGTGATAGTGTCCATCAGCGACGGAAACATCTGGTTGTTTAGAGTAGGTGAACCCATAATGACAGCGCGCGTATCCAACATTTCGGTGATAACATCGCTGCGATGACAGGAGCGCACATGCATCAATTTGGTGATGACGTTCTCTTCAATCAAACCGTCTACGATGGCTTCGGCCATTTTTTCAGTGCTTTCCCACATGGTGTCGTAAACGACCAGCGCTTTGCGTTTGGGTGTCTGATCACACCAGGCGTTGTAAGCATTAATTATTTTGGCCGGATCTTTTCTCCAAATAATACCATGATCCGGACAGATCATTTTAATTTCCAACCCCAGATCGACAACACCCTTTATTAATTTTTTAATACGAGGCGCGTAAAGCATCAGAATATTGGCAAAATAATTTTTAGCCTGATACATGATTTTATCACCGACCTCATCGTCAAAAAGCTCATATCCCGCATAGTGTTGGCCAAAACCATCGCTGGAAAAAAGAACGCCGTCTTCTTTGGCGAAGGTAAACATACTATCCGGCCAGTGAATCATCCGTGTTTCGAGAAACACCAGTGTTTTTTCACCCAAACTCAGTTCTTCACCATTATTTACCGCATGAAAATTCCATTCACGGGAAAAATGCTTTGCGAGATTCTTTTTGCCCATTTTCGAGCAATAGAGCGGTTTGTCCTCTCCGATATAGTGCATCACATGCGGCAGCCCACCGGAATGATCCATTTCCGTATGGTTACTGATTACAATATCAATTTTTTTCGGGTCGATAATCGTTGCAATGTTATCAATAAGCTGCTGCGTAAACTGTTTCTTGTTCTTTACAGTGTCAATCAGGGCAACCTTTTCGTCGACGATTAAAAACGCATTATAGGTTGTTCCCTGGTCAGTGGCGTAGCCGTGAAAATCACGGATATTCCAGTCTCTGACACCGACGCTATAAATTCCTTTGGCAATTTCAACCGGTTTCATTACACACTCCAGTTCTTTCTATTATTTGGTTTTATCGTATTCTGATTTTGGTTTTTTCCGGTAACACTTGCAAGCTGAAGCTTGCACTCCGTTATTCCTGAATTTCAAAATCTTCTTTGCCAGCGCCACACACCGGGCAGTACCAATCGTCCGGTATATCTTCAAATTTGGTTCCCGGCTCAATACCTTCATCCGGATCTCCTACTTCAGGATCATAAACATAACCACAAAGTGTACAAACATATTTATCCATTTTCGTATTCCTCCTTGTAAAAATATTAAAAAAATAGTTTACAAACGATTAATCATAACTTCAACACGCGTTTCAATTTCATCACGAACGCGTCGCATAAAACTGATGTCCTGCCCAGCAGGATCATCAACATTCCATTTATTGATTTTGGCCCCAGAAGTAAAAGCGCAATCCTCATCGCATCCCATGGTTACAATCATTTCAGGCGCTTTTGAGGCAATCACCGTATCAATTGATTGAGGAAAGCGATATGCCATATCAATGCCTTTCTCTTGCATGACCGTTACCATGAGCGGATTGATTGCGGCTGCCGGCAATGATCCGGCGCTGAACGCCTCCAGTCTGTCACCGGCGTAATACTGGGCAAAAGCACAGGCCATTTGGCTGCGACAAGCGTTTTCGAGGCAGGCAAACAGCACACGCTTACGGTTTACAAACGGTTTAATAAGCGTTTGCAGCGCTTCTTGAACATCATTGATAACTGTATCATGTTTACGCATATCGCCCCGGTGTTCAATTCGTCGATAGGACAGACAATCATCCGGATTGTAATCGGCACCCACCGCATCATAAAAATATTTCATTGTCAAATGCACGCCTTCAAAAAGATTCTTACCGCGCGTGGCGCCAACAGACAACAAAAACCCTTTACGCCAGGGACGGCCCGGATCGGTTAATTTGAAACGATATTTGCGTGCCCAAAGCGTCTGAGTTCGGTCAATCAGATTTTTCAGTTGTCCGGGAACATTATAAAAATAGATCGGTGCCGCCGTTACAATGATATCCGCCTGCCTTATCAGGGGAAAAACAGACGCGTTCATAGCATCATCTTTGGTAATGCACATCCCCTTTTTCTCACAAAAGAAACACCCCTTGCAAGGTGTTATGTCAATTTGGGGAACATCCACAATTTCCATGCGCACACCTGACTTGCGCGCTTCATCTGCAAACATTGCCAACAGATCATGGGTGTTGCCTTTTTTACGCGGGCTTCCCTGCAGACCCAGTATCAGCATAATAACGATCTCCTGAACATCAAATGTTCAATTTTACTTTTCTATTAGCTCTACAGCTTTCATTTTAATTCGTTTTTCATCAGACAACCTGCCAAGTTCGTCATAGTCACACCGACCTTCAAACGCTTCCATCGATGCACCGATCAAAGCAGGTTCATACGCTTCTTCAATGGCCTCTCTGATTTCATTATGGCTCAAATAACAGCCCCCGGCCTTGCGGCGCTTGTTGGTACGCCCAATATGTATCAAAGAATTACGGATAGAAGCATCCCATGACTTTGTTGTGCGTTTTTCAACATGTTGCTTAATTAAATGCAGAAGCAGAATTTCTAAATAACTGGTGATCTTATTAATCTTGTCATCTTTACTCATCTCCTCCATCTCTCCTAACAAGGTTAAGGCATTGTGATAGCGACCCTTTTCTATGTATTCGCGGAGTTCAAATAATTCTTCCATGTCTGCACCTTATTTCACCATTCCATCATTCGATGTTCCATGTTGGACGTTCGATGTTCGATGTTCAATGTTCATTTTTTAATACGCTTCCTCGTAATCCAAGTCTTTTTGCGTGATTTTATCCTTAAATAAGTTATAAGCCCAAATTTGGTAACAAAGAACAATGGGTATAAAAATGATGACCACAATGAGCATAATTTTTAAAGTCAAGGGACTTGACGATGCATTAAATGCTGTCAGGCTGAATTCCGGATTGATGCTTGACGGATACAAATTGGGGAACAGGCCGATAATACCAAAAAAGACCGCACCCGCAATGGTAAGCGCTGATGCAAACCAAGCTTTAAACCATTCTTTTCTTCCAGAAAAATACCTGACACCCAAAAGAGCCGCCACCATCACTAAAATTTCAATGAACCAGATCGGATTGGCAATATAATTAGCATACAGGGATGTGGCAAAGGCGCTGTAAATAAGAAAAATAACTGCCACAACCAAAACAATCGGCCATAAAAAAGTAGCTGTCAATGCCGCGCGATCATGCAAGTCGCCTTCGGTTTTGATAACCAGCCATAAAGCACCATGCTGCAGAAAAAGAACCAGGAAAAGCACGCCTCCCAAAAGTCCATAGGGATTTAAAAGCGTTAATAAATTGCCGTGATAGACATAATCGCTACCAAAGGGAATCCCTTCAAAGGGAATCCCCTGGAAAATATTGGCAAACGCAACACCGAACAAAATAGCCGGAACCACGCTGCCGATAAACGCACAGGTATCCCAGATAAAACGCCAGGTGGGGGAATCTACTTTACCTCGAAACTCGAATGAAACACCACGTATAATCAAGGCAAACAAAATCAGCATTAAAGGGGAATAAAGCGTTGAAAACATAGTGGCATAGACAAGCGGAAAAGCTGCAAAAGTAACGCCGCCAGCGGTTATCAGCCAAACTTCGTTACCATCCCATAACGGTCCGATGGAATTGATCATCATCCGTTTCTCATCACTGGTTTTTCCTAAAAACGGAAGTAATGTTCCGACGCCGAAATCAAAGCCGTCGGTAATAAAAAATATTGCCCATAAAAGGCCCCAAAGGTAAAACCATGTTATTTGTAAAGCCATTTGCACCTCCTAAAAATTAAGGATCAAAAAAGGATTGTTACTCCTTAGCTGCCAGAGCCGGTCCTTTTACAGCATTTTTAAACATCAGATAAAAGCCCACTGCGCCCAGAAGGGAATAAACCAGGATAAAACCGATTAGCGATGTAAGCACCTGGGAAGCGTCCACCGGCGATGCAGCGTTCGACGTCTTCATCAGACCATAAACAATCCACGGTTGCCGTCCCACTTCTGCCAAAACCCATCCGGCCTCAATGGCGATATAGGGCAGAAAGATGGAAGCCACCATAATTTTCAGGAACCATGTCGTTTCAGCTATTTTCTTACGTTTAATCCAGCCAATAATCATTAATATCGGAAATAGCGTTCCCAGGCCCACCATTGTTCGAAAGGCGGCAAATGTAATCAAAACCGGCGGTCTTTCATCCTTGGGAATGTCTTTAAGACCTATCACTTCGGCATTAAAATCGTGTTTGCCAAGGAGACTCAACAAACCGGGAATTGAGCCAATTTGGACTTTATTGGTCTCATTTTCTTCATCCGGTATGGCAAACAGATGCAGCGGCGCGCGTGTTGACGTTTCCCAGTGCGCTTCCATCGCCGCCAGTTTGGATGGCTGCACTTCCGCCACATGGGTTCCATGCAAATCACCGCTAAAAGCGACCAGAAGGGAAGAAATAAGTCCGAAAATAAGTGCTATGTTAAATGATTTTGTAAATAAAGTGATATGCTGTTTTTTTAGCAGATGGTAAGCACTGATTCCCATAACAAAGAAAGCGCCCAGCAAAAGGGCGGAAGTTATTTGATGAAAAAATTCTAAAATTGCAAACTTGTTAAACACCACGGCTGTAAAGTCTACCAATTCGGCCCGCCCATCTCTGATGGTGAAGCCCACCGGATGCTGCATCCAGCCATTCGCGGTCAGTATCCATATCGCCGAAATATTTCCAGCGGCAGCTATGAGCCACATCACGGTGGCATGGGCTTTGGCAGATAACTTATTCCATCCGAAAACCCATACGCCGATAAGAGTTGATTCCAGGAAAAAGGACATCGTAGCTTCAATTGCTAACAACGAGCCAAAGATATCGCCCATAAAAGCCGAGTAACGCGCCCAGTTGGTTCCGAATTGAAATTCCAACGTGATGCCCGTAACCACTC
>JAOZRC010000021.1 GCA_029940345.1 Desulfobacterales bacterium | reverse complement strand
GTTCAGCACTCCCCATGAAAGTGTAAACTACTTTTAAGCTATTATGAAGGATACCCAAAATTTCTGTTCTTTCTTTTGGGTTCCAGGTGTCGGGGCGTTGTTGCTGACCACTGAACATCGATTACTGCAACCTGGTGCCCGATACCTGAACTGACAGTCTTGATTTGCCCCCTTTAAGATGTTTGACTTTTTAAGAATAGTTCGCTATTAGAAACTCAATAGTATCTTCATTAAATCCGAAATCAAGTGCGAGGAGCATGCTAATGGAACTGACGGAACGGTATCGTGAAATAAAAGCGCCCCAAAAACATTTCAAACGCATCTATCTGGGGATTATGCTCTGGTTTGTCGGACGGGCCATTCAAGCCGCTGCCAAAACAGATTTAACAGTGCGTGATGAATTTACCAAGCTTCCGGAAAAATTCACCTTCGGCCTGGGCGTGATGCCTGACGGCCCGTTTATGATTGTGGGCAAAACGGAAAAAGGCCGTGTGAAATATTTGGGAGGTGATCCTGAAAGACAGCCGTTGGACCTGACACTCAAAATTAAAAACATCGAGGCCGGGATGCTGATGTTCACATTTCAAGAATCCACGACCATCGCAGTCGCCCGGGAGCGATTGATTGTTGACGGTCAGACTCCGGCAGCCTGCGCCGTTGTACGGATACTGGATATTGTCGAAGTCTATCTACTGCCCGAAATTATTGCCAAACTGGCTGTGAAACGCTATCCCCGCTGGTCGCTGACCAAAAAGCTTTGGGGACGAACACGCATCTATGTCCGCACTGTACTCGGATTCTGATTGTCAAAGGAGTTATAAATGTTTGCACCTGATAATTACAATTTTGTTTGCCCGGTTAAAACGGTTTCCGGTAAACGCGCTCTTGAGCTTCTTCCGGTTGAACTGGAGGCCTTGAACGCAACCAGACCTCTTATTATTATTGATGAAGCCAAGAGCGGTAAAAAGCGATTAAACACGCTGGTAAACGCTTTTGCCGATTCTGATATGCGTATCGGGATTTATAATGTCGCTGATCTGGATGAAAACATGGCCACAATAATGCAAATGGCGGATGTTTTCCGACAAAAGGGGTGCGATTCAATATTGGTTGTAGGGCAAGGCACCTGGGTCGATATGGCCAAAGTGATGAATCTGGTCGTTTGCACGGATTCCTTTGAAACGTCCGATGGCGTGAACCCGGAACAAATCCAAGGTCCGTTAAAACCGCTCATTTACATCCCGACGCATTGTGGGAGCGGATTTGAAACCGCACCCCAGGCCAAAATTGAAAAAACTGCTTACATTTCCATACGGCTTATACCGTCAATTGTTCTGACAGACCCGCGTATGATTGCAGTGGAATCACATTGGGCTACTTTCAATGCCTCTATGATTGCCCTGGCCCATGCGGCAGATGCCTATACCGGGATTGCCAAAAATCCGTTAAAGGACGCCTATGCGTTCACTGCGATTCAATTGATTAAAACCCACCTTGTCAAGGTGATTCAAAAACGGGCAGGTTCACAAGGACGACTGGCGCTGGTTAATGCGATGACCATGGCCGGATGCACACTTCGCCCGACCCAACCTGACGCTTCCGGTGCAGATCGCCTTCATTTGAGTATGATACATATTCTGGCACAGGCCGCTTCCGAATGCTCCCAGATACATTATGGAGTGTGCATCGGGCTGCTGCTGCCGTTTACCCTGGAATTTCATCTGAGCTTAAATAGCGCTTTTGGAGCCGACCTGCTGCTTCCTTTAAGTGATGCGGACACATATGCATCAACAACGCCCCATTTGCGCGCACCGGCCGCCATTAACTGGTTGCGTACTTTTTTACATGATCTGCATGCCATCACGGGTGGCAAGATACCTCGCACGCTGGCCGAAGCCGGAATGCCACGCTTTATTCTTAACGATATTGCCGAAAAAGCACTGGAAAGCGGTTTAAAGCGCTATACTTTCAGTGATTATCTAACGGTGCTTGAACATGCCTGGGATGACAGGCCATTCCTGGATGAGATGGCTCAATAGTTTTTTATTTTCTTAAGGTGAACCTTATGTTCAAATCTTTGAAAACGAAAATTATCCTTGTCCTTACAATCATATTGGTAATCAACGCTGCTGCAATTATCTACTTCACTTATCGATATGTCGGACGCACCATGCTTCAAGCGGAAGAGACCTCGGCTCGAAACGTCTTACGCATCGTCCAGATAAATATCAAGGGCATGTATAATAAATTACTCTTTGATAAAATCAATACGATTCGCCAGCATAGAACGCGGTTAAAAGAGTTGAATACGATCGTCGCATCCGGATTTGAAAAATATGCCATGCTCGATGAAACCGAATTGATGCCCCTTGATCAGGCCCAGAAAAGGGCTCTCAACTGGCTGCGTTCCATTGATTTAAAAGATGATGACCTTTTTGTGTTAAATCACAACGGTGTCATTATTGCCCACTCCAATCATAAAATGCGCGGAAGATCGCTGGCGGCCATTCGGGATACGAAGAACCGGCCTCTCGCAGTGGTGATGAAATATGATAATTTATCATCCGGTGGAGATTTCGCCACATTTCATTGGCAGCATCCGGAAGATACGTCTGATAATGAAGGGAAACGCCTGGCGTATTTTACTCCGATTAAAAAATGGCATTGGACCATCGGCGCCGTTAGCGATATCAGTAATATGGAAGCCGAAGCTCTGAAAGACCGGGAGAAAGGGATTACAGAGCTTAAAAGAGCATTTGATCAAATTAAAATTGCCCAAACGGGAACAACGTTTCTTTTTGACGGAAACGGCGCAATGATGATACAACCTCGCGGAGAGCAATCGGTTGATTATACAACGCTTGTAAATGCCCAAACGGGTAATATTTTGATGAATGATTTGATGCAGGCAGCCAAATCTGATAACAAATCAATACGTTATATTGATTCCCATCGTACGGATAAGCCGTTGATGGAAGCTTTTATTGCCTATTTCAAACCATTCGACTGGTATATCGTGGTTGCCGCTCCGCTCCAGGAAATTCGTTCTCCCGCTCGCCACCTGGTACTTCAGCAAGGCTATATTATCACTGCGATTTTTATCGTTAGCTTGGTTGCCGTTTTTATTTTGGTGATCAGAATCTCCCGGCCTTTGGATACTTTGACACGGTATGCCAAAGATATCTCCTCCCATGATTTTACAAATGTTGATACAGATGCAAGTCCCATTGACGATCTGCCCAAAAAATATAAAGATGAGGTGGGGCGTTTGGCCAAAGCGTTGTTGTTTATGAAGGCGGAACTGACAGCCAACATCCGCGATCTTGTTGCGGCAACAGCGGCTCGGGAGCGCATCGAAAGCGAACTGGACGTTGCCCGGGAGATTCAGATGGGTATCTTGCCCAAAAATTTCCCCGCTTTCCCGGATTCTGAAAAGCCGGGCCAACGTGATGTGCTGGACCTGTTTGCTTCGCTACATCCGGCCCGCGAAGTGGGCGGAGACCTGTACGACTATTTTTTTATCGACAACCGCCATCTCTGCTTTACCCTCGGCGATGTTTCGGATAAAGGGGTACCCGCCGCCCTATTTATGGTGATTACCCGAACGCTGATTAAAACCATGGCGGAAAAGAATCGCTCCCCGGCCGACATGATGTCTAAAATTAACAGCATTCTCAGCACCGACAATCCCAACTGTATGTTCGTTACACTTGTCATCGGCATCCTGAATATTCAGACAGGACATATGCGTTACTCCAATGGCGGACATAATCCGTGTGTTTTGGTCAAACCCGATGCGATGCCGGCGTTTCAGGAAGAGTTGAGCGGTCCGGTCGTCGGCGCAATGGACGGCATTACTTACAAAGAGCTGGAATTGACTTTGGAACCGCACGACGCCCTGTTCTTATACACCGATGGCGTCACCGAAGCGATGAATCCGGATCAAGTGCTTTTTTCCGATGAACGCCTCTTAGAAGAACTCAGTACCTTACGCGACCAAACCGTTGAAGATGTGATTGCCGGAATATCGGTAAAAATTAAGGAGCATGCCGGATCAGCGCCGCAGTCTGACGATATCGCTATGCTGATGCTAAAATATAATGGCGCCAAATAACCCATTGGTAAAATTATTCGACCTGTGCGGTTCCTATCAAATGTAGGGTGGGCAACGTTCTTCCGCTAACCTGATTTATAGCTGATTCAAAGGTGTGCCGCCGGACACCGTTTAAAGAAAATAAATTTGCCCACCATTTCGGCCCCATTTTATTGCTTCACCGAAGATAACACTTTAAAATAATGTATCAATGGTAAGATGGTGGGTACACTTTGAATTGCCCGCAGATCTGTTAAATTTGGTCCAAAGCGGCTTCCACGGTATCAAAAATCTTAAATAACATATGAAAACCTGATATCTTAAACACCGTCTCAACCGTGTCTTTAAGCCCTGCAATCAATACATTCACCTTTTTGACCTCTGACTTTTTAGCTGTTGCCAGAACAACACGCAGACCGGCACTGCTGATATATTCGAGCGCATCAAAATTGATAATCAGATGGTTTTCAACGCGTTCTAGCGGTTCAGCCATATTTTTCATAAATTCTCCGGCTGTCTGAGCATCTAGGCGGCCGTTGACTGAAACTACGATAGCGCCTTTTTCTTCTTCAGTTACAGTAATTTCCATATTTAATCTCCTAATTCATGTAATTCCTAATAAATAACTTACCCGTTATATGTACATCTGATAGCAACCGTATAGGTAGAAAAATTTACCAGTTAAATGTAAACTGAAGCCTCTGACCTTCCGACCATAACTCAGACGGCGGTGTCATTGCGATGACCAGAGGGGTGCCATCATCGTTTTCACGTTTTGTTTCAGCGGTAACATTCAGGTCTGACGGCGGTTCATAGCCGGTTTGGCGCCAAAACAAAGTCAGGGCTTCGGTTAAAATCGAAGCAGGGTCTGAATCCGTGCTGTCCTGCTCAAGGTTTTCCTGGCACCAGAATAAAAAATGAAAAATTCGGGATATCAACAGTTGATGTCTTAATGAACCCCCGGATGCCGCAGCCTCCCGTGGTATCATGGCGATATCCTTGTTCAACTGTCCCACAAGGGCTGTGAACCCACATTCGCTGAACTGTCTAATCCGGTTTTCATCCAGAGCGATTTCCGTAGAGCTAATTCCCATCCCGTCATAATCGCCAACCGGCAAGTCAGTAAGACGCATTTTAAGGTATTGGGTGAATCGGTTGGGCCAGCCATATCGAGTCATGCTTTGGGCGCAAAGGGCGCCAAAAGCCCAAACCGGACTTAACCACAGCGGCTCATTTTCCTGAAAATTTACATAACGGGGAGGATTGTTATCTCCATACAGTTCGCGCCCCAGATAGCGGTTACAGGTCAGACCCAGCCAATGGCAGGCAGGCATCGCTTGCAGTTTGCGCCATTTGGCAAAAGCGAATTCATCCAAATGATGTTTAAGCAACGGGAGTTTCTTAAGCTCCGCCCAACTCTTTAAGTGAAAAAGGCTTGGCGTGATCCGGCAGACCGTCGGAATCAGCATGGTTTCGGCAAATTCGGCAACTTTTGTCAAAAGATCAATGCTGACTTGGGTGGAATCAAACGGGAGATCAATGAGGATCAAATTCGGAAGGTCTTGGGCCAGTTCTTCCTCCAGCCTCTCCAGCACCATCTCAAGTGAATTCAGATCAATTGGCGTGATTTTCAGTCTGAGGCCTTCACTGGCTTTGATCTGGCCTTGTTTGAGAAGACTATGGACGCCGCGCCAGGCCGCTTCATACGTTTTGAATTGCGCGTCGGTAAAAATGCACCCGACCAATGCAGATAGCAAAGATTCAATTTGTGTCTTCCATTGCAGCGGCCCATCGGCATGTCTGCTTTGGGTGGCCGATGCGTCTTGCGGCAGGGCGACCATTGAAAGAATGTCATCGACTCCGCTCGACGTTTTTTCAGGCGCAGGCAGAGTTCTGACGCTCATATCAATAGGTAAGTCCGGCCAGTCTGTTCTGATTTGTTGGGCGATGCTTTGCGCCGACAAACCCGATCGAATAGCTTTATCAATATGTTGGCCGGCATCCCAAATTTTTTTCAAATCCGGGTTTGTTTTGATTAGCGCATCAGGTTTGAAAGCCTTGATTGATTTCAAATTTAAAGTTAATTGATCACAGGGATAAATATCGCCGGGAACAGAAATGGAAATTCGCGGCCCCAGCGTATCCAAGGCTTCTTCTAAAGAGAGCAGATCTGTTGTAACAAGGGGATGAAGATGATGCCCCGCGCCCATGGGGCCTAATGGCGCTAATGCCAGAATGGTATATGGAATCTTCGGAATTTTCATACAGCCTCCTTGAATTGTTTTTTTTTTCTGAAGATATAATCTCTTGACACAATTAATTGATAATGGCAATAATGATTCTAAAGTAAATGAGTGTGATTTAGAAAATATTGTTCGCACCACTAGAAAATTTACAGTAGCTTCCGTCACCTGACCTTAATTTATAGACTTTCAGATAATCAATTTACGGCGTTATCGGTTGTCGGCGTATTACAATACAGCCTCCTCGCTTTACCCTTGTGCCATTTTTTAAGATCGGGAAATTATCTGAAAGCCTATATAATCCTTCAATCGCCATTCGGAGGCGCTAAATATGGAAATTCACAACCTCGGCCAAATCCCCATCAGCCCGGAAAATCCCTCCGGTGATGATGTTCGTTATGAGTCGGAATATGAAGAGATGCAGGATGAAATTGAAAAACTCTCTTCACCCTCTAGCCAGGGCGCAACTGATTGGAAAAAAGTTGTCGAGTTAACAACTGCCATTTTATCTGAAAAATCCAAAAATATCCTGGTGGCCAGCTACTTATGCGCCGCCCTGCTACACACTCAGGGACCCGAAGGATTAGCGCCGGGTGTCAGTATGTACCGTGGGTTAATCGAAAATTTCTGGGACACGCTTTATCCGCCCAAAAAGCGCAAGAAAGCGCGCTTGAATGCAATTCAATGGTGGTTAGATAAAAATCTGGATATCCTGGAGAACCTTCCCGAAGATTTTAACCTGACTGAAACCGCCCAAAAAACCCTGAATGATGATATTGATGCGCTTGATACATTTTTAAGTGAACAAACCGATGATGCGCCCATGCTGTATCAGCTCAAAAACCGGATCAAAAACATACCGGTTGTGGCTGACCCCCAGGCAAGCGAGGCGGATTCACCCGACACTGCCGAATCTACGCCACCGGAAACTGAAGCAGCGTCGGTCGGGTCTGAAGACCCATCGCCGGCCCCTCCGGAAGAATCGACAGCTCTCCCGTTTTCACCTGAAGACCAAGCGATTGTCAATCTTGGTCAAATTCCGATCAGTCCTGATGCACCGGCCGGTGAGGATGTTCGTTATGAGACGGAATATGAAGAGATGCAGGAAGAAATTGAAAAATTGTCATCCCCTTCCAGCCAGGGCGCTATGGATTGGAATAAAGTTTTACAATTATCTAAAATAATCCTGACTGAAAAATCTAAAAATATTTTGGCAGCCAGTTATCTGTGCGTTGCTCTTCTGCAAACCAAGGGGCCGGCAGGCTTGGCGCCTGGCCTTAGTATGTATCGCGGGTTAATCGAAAATTTTTGGGACACCCTGTTTCCACCTAAAAAACGTAAGAAAGCACGCTTTAATGCAATTGATTGGTGGCTGACTCGTAACTTAGATATACTGGAAAATCTTCCCGACGATTTCAAAATGACCGAAGTCGCCATAAAAGCCTTGAATGATGATGTCGATGCTCTTGATGCATTTCTGGCAGAGCAAACAGATGATGCTCCGATGCTGTATCAACTCAAAAATCGCATCAAAAACATCCCGATAGAGGTGGTGGCGCCACCGCCGGAAGAAGAACCCGAGCCTGCGCCTGTAGCGGCGGCGACCCCGAAACCCAAACCGCAAGCCAAGCCCACGCCTAAACGGAAACCTGTTGCTCCGAAACCGTCCGTTGAAGAAGAAGAGATAGATGAAGACGCGTCCGCGCTGCTTCAACGCGGATTAGACCGTTTGGGAAAAGCGGCGATGTTATTCATTGAGAAGGACCCTTCTGACGCGATGGCCTATCGCTTGGTGCGCCTCGCCGCCTGGTTGGAAGTGGATAGCCTGCCACCGGCGGAAAACGGCCAGACCATGATCCCTCCGCCGGTGGAAGAATTCACCGATGTGATCAACAAATTATATGAAAACAACAATTATGAAAATTTATTGGAGGCTGCGGAAAGCCGTATTGGCCAGTATCTGTTCTGGCTGGATTTAAGCCGGTATTCTTCGGAGGCGCTTACACAATTAGGCTTCCACGCGGCTCGTGAGGCGGTTGATGAAGAAACCGCACGTTATGTGAAGCGCCTGCCGGGCATCGAACGATTTGCCTTTGACGACGGAAGGCCTTTTGCGGACGCCGGCACCCAGGGTTGGCTCCGGGATATTGCCGTTGATCAAGGCGGCGATACGGTGGCCGGCGATAGTGAAGCCCTGGCCATGGCTGAAACATACAGCCAGGCCCAGGGGTTGGCCCGGGATAAAAAATTGCCCGAAGCGCTTGATATGTTACAGCAAAGTTTTCGTGAAGCGGGATCGGATAAAACCAAATTGATGGGGCGTATGAATATCGCCAAATTGCTAATTAGTGCTGGTAAACAACGGTTAGCATTGCCTCATTTATCAGATATTCTTGAAAAAATCAATCAATTCGGACTGGAGTATTGGGACCCTGATTTTGCGTTGAATGCCTTAACGGTTGTTTATGACAGTTTACAAGCGCAACAGGATGAAGAAGCCTTGCACGAACAGATTGCAAGCGTTCTTGACAGTATCAGTAAACTGAGCCCGGCAGTAGCGGTGCGACTGGCTGGATAGCGGACATAGACATACAAATAAATAATTCGATCTGTGCGATTACAATTATCGGTAGGGTGGGCATCGCCGGAAACTGATTTTGTATGTAGCGCCCATCTTTGTCGGCGATGCCCACCACTTAACTAAAAACCGGTGGGCAAAGGCAGTTTCCATTTACAAAGACTGTCGCTTTGCGTTTTCATCAGATATGAATCAGGTGAGAGGCAAAACGTTGCCCACCCTACATACTTTAGAATACAATTTGTTTTATTAATAAATAAAAAAAGGAGGATGATTATGGCAAAAGGAGGATCAGTTGCTCCCAAAGAACGTGTGAACATTGTTTATAAACCGGCTACCGGCGATGCGGCAGAAGAGGTCGAATTGCCCTTGAAAATGCTGGTGATGGGCGATTTCACAATGCAGGAAGATGAGACGCCCCTGGAAGATCGCAAGGTGCTGAATATCGACAAAGACAATTTTAATGAGGTCTTGAAAGCGCAGAAGCTTGAGCTTGGCGTCAATGTTAAAAACACCTTGTCGGATGACCCGGACGCCCAGTTAAGCCTTAACCTGGATTTTAAGAGCCTTAAGGATTTCGATCCGGATGCTATTATTGATAAAGTTCCTGAATTGAAAAAAATGGTGGCGCTTAGAGATGCGCTCACCGCCTTGAAAGGCCCCCTGGGCAATGTACCCGCATTCAGGAAAAAAATTCAAAGTATGGTTGCCGATGAAGGTGCCCGTGAACGTCTGCTAAAAGAACTTGGCATAGAACAGTAAAGGAGAAAGCACTATGGCAGAGGAACAAGAAAAACTTGCCCAGGAACAAACGGAGGTTGCCGAAGAAACATCGATATTGGATGATATTGTTCAGGCAACCAATCTGAAACCGTCGGATGAAGGGTATTCACTGACCCGCCAGGGCGTCGAGGCGTTTATTGACGAACTGGTTCAACCGGAACGCGCCGGACAAAAAATCACGCCCCTTGTGGTGGATGAAATGATCGCCAACATTGACCAGAAAATATCATCCCAGATGGATGCGATTATGCACAACCCGGATTATCAAAAATTGGAATCATCCTGGCGTTCTCTGAAATATTTGGTTGATAATACTGATTTTCGCGAAAATATCAAAATCGAAGTCTTGAATGTGAGTAAACAGGATCTGCTGGATGATTTTGAAGACGCTCCTGAAATCACCAAATCAGGCTTGTATCAAACCGCTTATACGGCGGAATTCGGCCAGTTTGGCGGCCGGCCCTATGGGATGATGATTGGCGCTTACGAGTTTGCACCGACCGCTCCGGATATGAAATTGATGCAATATATGGCCAGTATCGCCACAATGAGCCACGCCCCTTTTGTCTCCGCCGCAGGGGCCAAATTCTTCGGCATTGATGATTTTTCCGCTTTGCCCGGTTTGAAAGACCTCCACGCCCTGTTTGAAGGTCCCCAATACACCAAGTGGCAGTCTTTCAGGGAATCGGATGACTCCCGCTGGGTGGGGCTCACCGTGCCCCATTTTTTACTGCGCACACCTTATGATCCGGAAAACAATCCGGTCAAACGTTTCACCTACAAAGAGGATTATAGCGCTGGTAATTCCGACTATCTTTGGGGCAATGCGGCCTTTACTTTTGCCACTCGCATCACCGACAGTTTTGCCAATTACCGTTGGTGCGCCAATATCATCGGTCCCATGGGCGGCGGCGCCGTGGAAGACCTGCCCCTGCATCAATACGAGGCGATGGGCGAAATTCAGACCAAAATTCCCACTGAAATTCTGATTTCCGAACGGCGCGAGTTTGAGTTGGCTGAAGAAGGCTTTATCGGTCTGACCATGCGCAAAGGCAGTGACAACGCCGCTTTCTTTTCCGCCAACTCCTGTCAAAAACCGAAAAATTTTCCCAACACGCCCGAAGGCAAAGAGGCCGAAATGAATTTCAAACTCGGCACCCAACTGCCCTATTTGCTGGTCATGAGCCGCCTGGCGCACTATTTAAAGGTCATCCAACGTGAAAACATCGGCACATGGAAAGAACGCGGCGACCTGGAGCGCGAATTGAACACCTGGATTCGCCAATATGTAGCCGATCAGGATAATCCGCCCGCTGCGGTGCGCAGCAAGAAACCGTTGCGCAAAGCCCAGATTGAGGTTTCCAGTGTGGAAGGCGAACCGGGCTGGTATAAGGTTGATATGAAAGTTCGGCCTCACTTTAAATATATGGGCGCTTCTTTTACCCTGTCACTGGTCGGTAAGTTGGATAAAGATTAATGCAGGCAAGTGCGGATTACAGGTGCTTGCAAACAACTGGCTGACTGTGCCACAAAATGGGATTACAGGCCGTTACATATTGTATTTAGTGGCCTTTTGTCTAATAAACCGATTATCTAAATCTTATAAAGGAGGACATTACCATGCCAATGACAGCTTATTTAACCCTGGAAGGTGAAGAAACAGGTGCGATGAAAGGTGATTGTGCACAAGAAGGCGACAAGAAAGAAACGATTCTGGTCTACGCCCTAGACCATGATATCGAGATTCCGACCGATACGCACACCGGCCTTCCCTCAGGCCAGCGCATTCATCATCCCTTGATAATTACCAAACATTTGGACCCGGCCTCACCATTGATATGCCAGGCATGTTGCAATGGAGAACACCTATCCAATTTTCAGCTTGATTTTTATTCCATCAACGAAAAAGGCAAGGAGGAATTGTACTATCAAATTATACTGACCGACTCGATTATTGTAAAGGTGGAGACCTATTTCCCACTCACTTTTCTACAGGATAACAAACCCTATCACCACATGGAAAAGGTTTATTTCACCTATTCGGCCATCAATTGGGAACACCTATTGGCCAGTAAGTCGGCTTTTGATGACTGGAAGGAAGATAAAACTTAAAAATCAACTTTTTTCACATAAAATCAGATGAGTGTCACTTTTTTGTATTAATTGCGCCATGTAGGGTGGGCAAAGATTTGGCACTTACCCTGTTTATAGATGATGATAGGGCCTGGCATCTTATTTCGTAAAAGGAAACGACGTTTGCCCACCGGTTTTTATCGAAACGGTGGGCATCGCCGACAAAGATTAGCGCAATATGCCAAGGTTATATTCCGGCGATGCCCACCCTACATCGCCAATTGGGCTACCAACATAGCGCGGGACAAAAATCGGGTTTCTTTAGTCTTCATAGTAATTGACGTTCAAGGCTGGAGAAAGGAGATAATACACCTTTATTACATCTTCGAAAATTCCGATTTTTATAAGTGTCCCGCCTTATGTTGGAAGCCGCCAATTGCAACCACACAGGTCGAACAATATTAGGAACGGCTAATGCGTGAAGAACGATTGTTGGAACGCCTGCGGGCAATGGAAAAAAATCCGGACCGGCGTGAAACCCAAAACACCAACAGGCTGATTCATTCGATTTTGGGTCACATACAGCGGATTTTAAACACGCGCCAGGGCAGCACACTCATGGCCGAGGATTTCGGCATTCCCGATTTTACGGACATGAGCGGCGTATACAATTCCGAAGCCATGCGTGAGATCGAACGATCAATAAAAGAAGTTATTAAAAAATATGAACCCCGTCTGGAAAAAGTGACCATCGGTTTTAAACCGGAGGAAGACGATATGCTGGCAATGCATCTGAAAATTTCAGCACTCATCTATGACGCAAACAATTTACCGGTTGTTTTTGACACCGTTATCAGCGGAGATGGAAAAGTCAGTGTTTCCAGTTAAATTTTACGGTTTTAGTCGTAGGTTGGGTTGAGGAACGAAACCCAACGAATTGGCTGATGTCAGGTTTCGTTCCTCAACCCAACCTACAACCTGAAACCTCAAATAATAAGGTATCAATGTTTAATAAATATTATCAGCAGGAACTGGCCTTTCTTAAAGATTTGGCCGTCGAATTTTCCAAAGCGCATCCGGCCATCGCACCGGCGTTGAGCGGACCGACTACCGATCCGGACGTAGAACGGCTGTTGGAAGGAGTGGCCTTTACAACCGGAATGCTGCGCCAGAAACTGGATGATGAGTTTCCCGAGATCATCCACGGTCTGATTGATCTGATTTTTCCGCATTATCTGCGCCCTCTTCCGTCGGCTTCGATCATCGCTTTCAGTTCCAAACCCGGCCTGCAGGAAAGTGTGACCGTGCCCAAAGGCGCCACCGTCGCTTCCGTGCCGGTCGATGGCACGCCGTGTCTGTTTCAAACCTGTTTTGAGGTGCGCACCGATCCGTTGCTTCTGAAAGATGCCCGCCTTGTGGAACAACCGGGTGGCGCCACTCAAATCCGGCTTAACCTGGAGCTTACCTCTGGTAATTTGGCTTCCTGGGATACCAAACAATTGCGCTTTTATCTGGGGGGCAATTACACGGAGGCTTCTGATCTTTACCTGTTGCTGAATCGTTATATTAAAACCATTGTTATCCAATCCGAACAAGGCGGCCGGCCTCTTCATCTTCCTCCGGATTGTCTGAAACCGGTCGGTTTTGCACCGGATGAAGATTTGACGCCCTACCCCGGTCACGCTTTTCAGGGCTATCGTTTGCTTCAGGAATATTTTCTGCTGCCTCAAAAATTTCTGTTCATTGATTTGACGGGTTTGGAAGAATGGCGTGATCGTGGCAGCGGTGCGAATTTCGATATTATTTTTGAGCTGGCCGATCCGCCTTTTTATCCGTCGCGAATCGAACCGCAAAATTTTGTTTTATTCGCGTCTCCGATCATCAATCTGTTCGAGCATCCGGCCGATCCGATTTCGCTTGACCATCGCCAGCCAGCCTATTTTGTGCGCCCGTCAGCAACTGACGCCAAGCACTACGCCGTTTTTGCAGTGAAAAGCGTCACCGGCATCGTCCACGGCGCACTTAAACATAAGGAGTATGCGCCTCTGGAACTCTTCAGCACACCGGGCGAGGATCGCCCAATTTATCAGGTTAAATACAAACCGTCTATCATCGATCAGTCCGTCAAAATATTTTTAACACTGCCGTATGCATCCCAATCCGGAGCGCCGGTGCAGGAAACCCTCTCTTTAACCCTGTCATGCACCAACGGGACGCTTCCAGAGCATTTACAGCTCGGTGATATTTCCCAACCCACGTCCGACTCCCCGGTTTTGCTTGACTTTAAAAACATTATTCCTTGTACAACACCGGTGCAGCCGGTTCTGGGAGACAACACCCTCTGGCAATTCCTATCTCACCTGGCGCTGAATTATCTGCCATTGGCCAACACCCATAATCTGAAAGAACTCTTAAATTTATACAGTTTTCCCTCCGGACGCGACCGGTCCAAAGTTGCGGCCAATCGTAAACGCATCGACGGCATTTTAGAGGTTCGCATCAAACAGGCAGACCGGCTGGTGAACCGGCATCTCATGCGTGGCCAGGAGATTGATCTTGATATTCGCCAGGATCATTTTGCCGGCCCCGGCGATATGTTTCTTTTGGGCTCAATTTTAGATTTTTTCTTGGGAGTTTATGCAAGTTTAAACTGTTTTACCCGGTTAAGCGTCCGGGATACGATTACAGGGGAAAAATACCTATGGCAACCGAGGCTCGGAACAAGACCGCTGCTTTAAAAGAAGCGCTGATCACCAAAAGCCGCCAGTTTTCATTTATTCAGGCCATAAGACTGCTTAAAAATCACCTGAAGAATGAACCAGAGGAAGATCAGGGTGAGACCGACGCGCTCCCAGCGCCTTCACAGACGTCATGGCAGCAGGCCATACGCGTCCGGCCGGAGCTTTCCCTCGCTTTCCCGGGTACCGACATTATTTCGGTTGAGGAAATCGACCGAGATGGCGACCAGGCGCCTATACAAATGCGCTATCAGATCACAACGGCCTTTTTAGGGCTTTACGGCGCATCTTCCCCCCTGCCGACGTTTTACACCGAAGACCTTCTCGATGAAGACCGTGAAGACAGCTCGGTGAGTCGGGATTTCATCGATATCATCAACACGCCGCTGTATTCACTCCTCTTTCAAGTCTGGAGTAAATACCGGCTCGGGATAAAAATTGCGGAAGAGGAAGATTCCCGCTGCCTGGAACAGCTTTTTTGTCTCATGGGCCTGGGCAGTCCCCAAATGAGAGCCGAATTTGAGGATGCTCAAAGCTTGCTTCGCTACAGCGGTGTATTCACCCAGACGCCCCGTTCCGCTATGGGACTTGAAATCTTGCTGCGTGACGCCCTGAACGAAACATGCCTGCAAATCATTCCCTGTGTCCCACGCAAAGCGTCCATTCCCGAAGACCAACTGTGCCGGCTGGGACTTGCCGCTTGCCACTTAGGGGACGACTGCTATCTGGGGGGCAAAATTAAGGACCGCATGGGCAAATTTCGTGTGCAAATCGGCCCGACCGACTGGCCCACATTTCAGGAGTTTCTGCCAGACACCGCCAGGTTTCAAAAATTGGCCTTATTGATTCGCGCGTATCTCGATCAACCCCTTGAATGGGACCTCCAGGTGGTTCTGGCTGGCGATCAATCCCGGCCCGGCCGTTTGGGCGCGAGCAGCAGTTCGCGATTGGGCTGGACGACTTGGCTTTTTTCCGGCAAAGCCTATAAACATGAAGTTGCTGCGAGGTTTGAAGTTTCAAGTTAAAAATTTCGACCTGTGCAATTAAAATGTGATATTCCTCACAAGCTCCGTAGGAGCGGCATGTTTGTAGCACAATTGGCCTAAATTCCGTCGGAGTCCTATCGGGACGGCATATTTGTAGCAACCATAACAGAATATTCGCAATTATTCTACAAATATGCCGTCCCGATGGGACTCTCACAAAACATAAGAGCAATGATTCTACAAATATGCCGTCCCGATGGGACTTTAAACTTTCAACCAATGAGGTGAAAAAATGATTACAGTTGACATTAAAGGTTTGCTTACCCGTTTAAACCCGTTTTGCACCGGGAAGTTGCAGGATGCGGCCGGTTTGTGTGTGGCGCGCACCCATTATGAAGTCACGGTGGAACATTTTGTACTGAAAATTTTAGACGATCAGGCATCCGACTGGCCGTTGATTTTTCGCCAGTACGATGTTGATCCGGGGCGTGTGCAAAAATTGTTGGAAGAAACTTTGGAAGGTTTTGCCACCGGCAATGCCGCCCGACCGGCGTTTTCCCCCCTGCTTTTGGAGCTTTTCCAGGATGCCTGGATGTTGGCCTCCATCGATCTGGCCGAGAGAAAAATTCGCTCCGGCGCGGTGTTGCTGGCCTTTCTGGCCAAACCCGGTTTTTACGCTTCCGGCCGCTATGCGGATATGATTAAAACCATTGGCCGCGAAACCCTCATGAAAGATTTTTGGACAATGGCCAAAGCCTCGGTTGAACATGAGGTCGCAACTGCGGCTGGAACCGGAGCCGCAGCCGGTAAGGCGGCTCCCGGTGCGCCGGCGGATGGCAGCGCTTTGGAGCGTTTTTGTATTGATTTTACTCAACGCGCACGGGAAGGAAATATCGATCCGGTGTTTGGCCGCGATGAGGAAATTCGTCAAATGATCGATATCCTGGCGCGGCGGCGCAAAAACAATCCGATCTGTGTGGGTGAACCCGGCGTCGGTAAAACCGCCGTGGTCGAGGGTCTGGCCTTGCGAATTACCCAGGATGATGTTCCCGATGTGATCCGTGATGTCAATCTTTTGGGCCTGGACATGGGGCTGCTCGAAGCCGGTGCCGGCATGAAAGGCCAATTTGAAAAACGTCTTAAAGGCGTGATTGATGAAATCAAGGCGTCAGCCAAACCCATCATTCTATTTATCGACGAAGCGCACACCTTGGTGGGCGCCGGCGGTTCCGCAGGCGGCAGCGACGCCGCCAACCTCCTTAAACCGGCACTGGCGCGTGGCGAACTGCGCACCGTCGCGGCCACTACCTATAGCGAATACAAAAAATACTTTGAAAAGGATCCGGCGTTGGCGCGCCGGTTTCAACCAGTCAAACTGGACGAACCTTCGGTTGAAATAACCACCCTGATCCTGCGCGGCCTGAAAGCCAATTATGAAAAAGCGCACAAGGTGATCGTACGCGACGACGCGGTTAAAGCCGCCGCCGAACTGTCCGATCGTTATATCACCGGCCGGTTCCTGCCGGATAAAGCGATTGATTTGATAGACACCAGCTCCGCACGGGTAAAAATAAACCTCACTTCCAAACCCGACGTACTTGAAGATAAGGAGCGTACGGTTCAGGCCCTGGAACGCGAAAAAACCGCATTGGAGCGGGATAAATTGAACAGCGTGGCCATTGATGAAGAACGCCTCGCCGAAATCGAAATTGAGATGGCTGACCTGACCGATGAGACCGCCGAACTGGAAAAACGCTGGCTCATGGAAAAGGAAGCCGCTTTTAAAGTGATTGATCTGCGGCAAAAACTGCTGGTGCTGAAGGGGTTGGCCGAACCGGAGCCGGCGCCTCCGAAACAGACCGGTGAAGAAGCGTCTCAGGATGATGCTGCGGAAACGGCTGCGGAACCGCCCGATACCGAGGCTAAGGATGAAGAACTGACCGAAGATCAACTCAGGGAACAGATCGATACCGCCATCCAGGAACTGGCCGAACTCCAGGGAGACAGCCCCTTAATTCGCATAGAAGTGAATCCAGACATGGTCGCAAAGGTGGTTTCGGACTGGACCGGCATCCCGCTGGGCAAGGTGATGCGAGATCAGGCTCAGACGGTACTTGAATTTGAAGAACGCTTTAGAGAGCGCATCAAAGGACAGGACCACGCCATTGATGCGATCACAAAGGTGATCAAATCCGCCAAGTCCGGACTCAAAGACCCCGTGCAACCCCAGGGTGTCTTTTTGCTGGCAGGCCCCAGCGGTGTGGGCAAAACCGAAAGCGCCCTGTCCGTGGCCGATCTGCTTTTTGGCGGAGAACGTTCGGTGGTCACCATTAATATGAGCGAGTTCCAGGAGAAACATACGGTCAGCCGCCTGATCGGTTCACCCCCCGGTTATGTGGGATACGGCGAGGGCGGTATGTTGACCGAGGCCGTGCGTCAGAAACCCTATTCCGTCGTACTTTTGGATGAAGTCGAAAAAGCCCACCCTGAAGTGTTAAATCTTTTCTACCAGGTGTTTGACAAGGGCATGCTGTCCGATGGTGAAGGACGGGATATTGATTTTCGCAACACCGTTTTATTTCTGACAAGCAACCTGGCCACGGATGTGATCACGGAAATGACTAAGGAGGAGGAGCGGCCGCCGGATGAAGTGATCGCAGAAGCGGTGCGCCCGATCCTGTCACAGCATTTCAAACCAGCGCTTTTGGCGCGTATGACCGTGATTCCCTATTACGCTTTAAGAGGAGACGCCTTAAAAGGCATTGTACGCCTCAAAATCGGCAAACTGGCGGATCGCATGATGCAAAACAACAAAATCGAATTGGTTTATACAGACGCGGTAATTGACCAGATCACAGACCGCTGCACCGAAGTGGAAACCGGCGCCCGCAATATCGACTTTATTTTAAGTGGCAACATCTTGCCCCAGATGTCCCAGGAAATCCTGGCGCACATGAGCGAAGGCGGCATGCCCACCCGCGTTGATCTTGATATTGATGAGGATGGGGAATTTAAAATGGAGTTTAGCAGCGAAGTTTAAAAAATTTTCGACCTGTGCAATTGAAATAAAATATTCCTTAAAAGCTCCGTGAGAGCGGCA
>JAOZRC010001009.1 GCA_029940345.1 Desulfobacterales bacterium | reverse complement strand
CCCTCGCTCTCACACTTTTTCGCTTCGATCACGACTTTCCAAACAGGCTCTAAGAAAATCACATGGGAAAATTGCAATGCTTACAGAATATATGAATAAGGAACGGGGAAGTTATTTTGTCCCCCATTTATAGAGCCTTATTCTACTATTTTTTCCATCCGCCGATCAGATGCAAGTGAAGATGAAAAATAACCTGGCCACCGCCTTTTTCAACATTGAAAAGGAGTTTATAACCGGATTGGGATACGCCGACCGTTGCGGCCATATCACGCGCAATCATAATCATTTCCGCTAAAATGGGCTGGTCATCATCCATAAGATCGTTGATACTGCGAATGTGTTTTTTAGGAACAATTAAAAGGTGTACCGGTGCATGGGGGTTGATATCCTTGAACACAACAAGCGTATCATTTTCAAATAAAATTTCGGTTGCTGTCTGACCTTTTGAGATATTGCAAAAAAGACAATCGTTTAGCATGTCAAGACTCTCCTTTTAAGTATTTAATGTAACGCGGAAAGCTGTTCCGCGTCGTTCACACTGAAAAGCATAATGTAGCTTAATCAGACTCTTTGAGTCGCGCTTTAAGTTGATAGCCAAAAAGCGGAACAGCTTTCGCTTTACATATTTCCCGCCTTATATCAGTCGCAATAAAATGGGATATTCGTCCACTGGCCCCTGATGGTTGGCGCTTTCAAAGCACTTTGCAATTGGGCTAAAAACTTTTTACGCGCAATTTCCCGGGCTCCGAAACGTATTAAATGTTTCGTGGTCACCTGGCAGTCGATCACTTCAAAGGCTCTTTTTTTCAGAAATAAAACCAGCGCGGCGAAGGCGGCCTTGGAGGCGTTGCTGGTTTGCGTAAACATGGACTCGCCGAAAAAGCAACGCCCTAACGCGATGCCGTATAGCCCGCCGACCAGTTCACCATCACACCACGCTTCCGCCGAATGGGCATAACCTTGTTCGTGAAATTGACAATAGGCATCAATCATTTCTTTAGTAATCCAGGTACCTTCCCCTTTGCGCCTGCGGTTATGCGCACATGCGGTGATGACTTGTGGAAATGCCGCGTCCAGCGTAATATTAAACACCTTTTTACGGATCACCTTTTTTAAGCTTTTAGAAATCCTGATCTCATCCGGATACAGCACAAGTCGAGGATTCGGGGACCACCATAAAATCGGTTCATCATCGCTAAACCAGGGGAATATGCCCATACGATAGGCTAATAGGAGGCGCTTCATGCTTAAATCACCACCGACGGCCAATAGTCCGTTAGACTGGGCCAGATGCGGTGGGGGAAATGAAATTTTTTCGGACAGATAGAAAATGGGCATCACAGGTTTCTCTGGCAGTTCCCGTGGTTAAGAATTAAAAGGAAATTCCGGCATCCTTCAAAATAGCCGGAAAGTAGTTTACACTTTTTCTATATCGTCCCTACGGGACTTGTTGTATTAGCAAG
>JAOZRC010000427.1 GCA_029940345.1 Desulfobacterales bacterium | reverse complement strand
ATTCTACAAATATGCCGTCCTGACGGGACTCTGAATGAATTGCACAGCTCGAAAAATTTTTGGTATGACGACAAACTATTTCAACCTGTGCGGTTAAGCATTTTGTAGGGTGGGCAAAATGCCGGCTGAGATCTTCGTATTTTCACAAAAGACCATTGGCATTTTGCCCACCGCTTAACGGAAAACCGGTGGGCAAAGGTTGTTTCCTTTAACCCAGTCTGGCGCTTTGCCTTTTCATTAGCGATGAATCAAGTGAATGGTAAAACGTTTGCCCACCCTACATCTGATTGCGATTGCACAGGTCGAACTATTTCCGGAGCTTATAAGGCCGACTTTCCAGTCGGCCTTATGACTACAAGGTCCTATAAAATGGAACAGGCAAAAAAGACGCATGTAGCGCCAGATGAATATTTTGCGATAGAAGACGCTTCCGAAATTAAATCGGAATACTACCATGGCGAAATTTTTGCGATGACCGGGGCGTCTTTCAATCACAATCTGATTGTCTGGAATATTTTGGCAGCATTGCATAAACCGTTGAAGCATACGACCTGTTTTGCCTTTCCAAGTGATATGAAAGTGCAGGTTGATGAGGATAAGCATTACACTTACCCTGACAACAGCATTGTATGCGGAGATATTAAATTTGTACAGGACCGGGATGACACTGTCAAAAACCCTGTGGCCATTATCGAAGTCCTGTCGGATTTCATCCAAGATTACGACCGGGGATCGAAATTTACATCGTATCGGAATATAAGTTCTTTGAAAGATTATATTTTGATCAATCAATATGCCTGTCAGGTCGAATATTTCCACAAAATCGGTGGCAGCAAGTGGGAATTTGATGAATATAAAAGCAGCGAAGATATATTTACAATAAAATCCGTCAATGTCAAGCTGTATCTCTGGATATAAAAGGGAGTTCAGCAACCAATTTAAGAAAATTAAGACAATTTTATCTGCAATACCCAATTCAACAGACACTGTCGGTTGAATTTAAAAACCAATCACCCATAGTCGCAAATTGGCAGACAGTGTCTGTTGAATTGCTTGATTGCTTTTCACTTAGTTGGTCACACTATGTTACCTTGCTTACACTGGATAACCGGGCAGAGCGAAAATTCTATGAAATAGAAACCATAGAAAATTTCTGGAGCGTGCGTCAACTGCAACGGCAAATTTCAAGCTCACTCTATGAACGGCTGGCATTAAGCCGTGATAAAGAAGAAGTTAAGAAGCTATCCAGGCAAGGGCTGATTGTCGAGAAAGCGGCTGATTTGATTAAAAACCCATTTGTTCTGGAATTTCTGGATTTGGAAGAACGCCACAGCTATTCAGAGAACAAACTGGAAACGGCAATCATCTATAAACTGGAAACTTTTTTGTTGGAGCTGGGAAAGGGGTTTCTGTTCGAGGCACGCCAAAAACGCTTTACCTTTGACAACAACCATTTCTATGTTGACCTGGTTTTTTACAATCGCTTGCTGAATTGTTATGTGTTGATTGATCTGAAACGGGATGAACTGACCCATCAGGATTTGGGACAGATGCAAATGTATGTCAATTATTTTGATCGCCGTATCATTACAAAGGATGAAGCCCCAACCGTTGGCATACTGCTCTGCCATCAAAAAAATGATGCCTTGGTAGAGATGACCCTGCCGGAAGATAATAACATCTATGCATCAAAGTATCAGCTTTATCTGCCATCAAAAGAAGAGCTGAGAGCCAAACTGATCGAGATTGAGCGAGGGTTATTAATTGAAAATGGAAAATAACAGTTGCACAGGTTGAATAATATGAAAGCTAATAAAAAGGAGCTAACACCATGCCCGCTCTGTTAAAACAAAAAAAATTTGAATTTGTATCCCAAGCCTTACCGGGAGACGCCTTTGGCGTGGTGAATTTCAAAGGTTCGGAAGGCTTTTCCACCTGCTACCAGTTCGAGATCATGCTGGTTGCCACGGATCCGGAAATCGATCTGACTGCTGTTTTGCAGCAACCGGCCACATTCACCATTTTACGGGATGACGGCGACATCCCTTTTCATGGGATTCTGTCTCAATTTCAGCAATTGCATGCGGTGGATAAATTTGTGTTTTACCAGGCAATCCTGGTGCCCAAGCTATGGTGGTTGTCTTTGACGCATCATAACCAAATTTTTTTAGACAAGACCGTGCCCCAGATCCTGGAAGCGGTTTTAAAAGATGGCGGACTGACCGGCTTTGATTTTGAACTCAAGCTTCAAAACAGCTATCCTTCCTGGGAATTTATCTGCCAGTACCGCGAAAGCCACCTTAATTTTGTGTCACGCTGGATGGAACGGGAAGGCATGTACTATTATTTTGAACAGACCACCGCCGGCGAAAAGGTGATTATCACCGATACGAACCTCGCACACACCGCCATGCCCGAAGGCCAGACGATGTATTATTCACCGCCGTCAGGCCTGGATGAAAAACGCCGGGAAGAAGTTATCCATGCCTTTATCTGCAAACAGAACCTGCTGCCCGGCAAATTGCACGTCCAGGATTACAATTATCGCACGCCGTCGGTGAATTTATCCGCCCAAGCACCGGTTTCCGCCCAGGGGCGCGGCGAAGTTCATATCTACGGCGAGCATTTCCGAACCCTACAGGAGGGCAGCGGTCTGGCCAAAATTCGCGTTCAGGAGTTGCAGAGCCAGGAAAAGCACTTCTACGGTGAAAGCACGATTCCCTATCTTCGGCCGGGATACCGTTTTGATCTCGACCGGCATTACCGCGACAGCTTTAACCAACCCTATCTGACCATAGAGATTTCCCATGAAGGCAGCCAGACGGGGTTTCTTGTTTCCGGAATCCAAAAAACACTTTCCGAAACCGAAAAACGGACCTATTACCGTAACAATTTTGTCACCATTCCGGGAGACGTACAATACCGCCATCCCAAAAAGACTGTAAAACCAACTTTTAACGGTACAATTAACGCCCGTATCGACGCCTATGGAAGCGGCGAGTACGCCCAATTGGACGAATATGGCCGTTACAAAGTGGTACTGCCCTTTGATTTGAGCGGCCGCCGCGATGGCAAAGCCTCCCACTGGATGCGCATGGCCCAGCCTTATGCCGGCGAAAACCAGGGCATGCATTTTCCGCTGCATAAACACACCGAAGTGTTATTGACGTTTATCGAAGGCGATCCGGACCGTCCCATTATCGCATCGGCGATTCCCAATCCAGAGTCGCCAAGTCCGGTTTCCGGTGAGACTCAGATGAAATCATTTATTAAAAGTGGGAGAGGGCCAAAAACATCGTCGGTAGGGGCGTCAATTAAAAACGAGCTTTTTACTTTTTTTACAGATAATTATATCGAATTAGATGATGAAGAAGGCAAAGAGCGTGTACAAATCCATACTCCCGGCGACCTTTGGTTTGAATCGAACCTAGGTTATGGCGAATATCACCATAAAGAAAAACTTGCCCAATGTGAGCAGCCTGAAGATATTTCAAATCGATCTTCGGATGTTAATGAAATGCTTGGATATTTCGGAGGTAAATATAATCCAAGCGGAATGAAAGCTTGTGGCAAGCATTCCCATTTTCGGGTGTCCAATTTTGACACCTTTAACACCCAGGAAGGCAACATCTACGATTTCGGCGGGTACTGGAACTATAACCTGGGTAACAGTTATACGGAAAACTTTATGGACCAGGACAGCAGCGTCACTCTCAATGCAGGGCATACTTATGACAAAGCTGCCAAGGGAGGCCCGACCCCCGGCTCAATAACATGTAGTAAAATCGGATCTTTGGATGATAATACATGGATAGAGAAGACCATCAAGGGCGCCGCGTACGAATATACCTATCAGAAGAAAAATTTGGAAGTGGAAGTTGAAACCCAGGAAGAAACCCATACCTACGGCAAGGCGACCTATGAGTATGGTTATACAGGGGAGGGACTGTTAACATTTGAAGGTGAATCTAAAGGCGGCGTATCCAAAGAAAAGACCTATTGCCATGACTCCGGGACGCTTTTGGAAGACACCACAGTCAAACATAAAAACAGCCAAACTGAAACGACCACGACCACGCATGAAAAAATAATAGCGACTGAGACCAACAATGGTGACCAGGTGTCATCTGAAACCAATTTGGGTTCAAAGCAGTCATCCGAAATCAATATCGGCACCCAAACATCATCCGAAATCAACGTCGCCGCGATCGCAACCTCTGAAATCAATGTGGCGGCTAAAGCAACTTCAGAGATCAATGTCGGCGGATTTGCATCTTCTGAAATCAATGTAGGACGCTTTGCATCCGCTGAAATCAATTTGGGTATATTTTCTTCACTTGAACTCAGGTTAGCAGTTGATACGAGTATAAAATTGGCCCTGGCCGCTGACATTGATATAGAATTCGCACCATCGGGATGGATTAAAATCGAAAATGGAAAATTATCCGCCGATTTTTTCGGGCTTGAAGTTAAAAGCGAGGAGGCGCTTAAAATTGAAGCTGAGACGCTTAAAATGGAAAATCGCGTGACAAAACTGGAAAGCACACCCACGACGATTATCAATAACACCCTTTCTCTGACACAAGTTAATGCCGTCATGATTCAAAAAAATACGCTAAATCTGTTCATATAAACTCCGCATAAACCTCAGAGGATTATTACCATTATGCTGATATACAGACCCTTGCAATTAAATTTTAACCAACAAGTGCTGGAACAAAACCGAAAATTCTTTTTCACCGCTTCGGTGACGCTTGGGGTGAACCTGCGCACCGGCGAAGCCCTTTTGGAACTTGATTACCTGAAAGACGCTTTTGAGTCCATGGGTGAAGCTCCTTTACCAGACATAGGTATGCCCAAGCCCAAGGGCGAATTTTTAGTTTCCGGCAGTTTTTATCCTCCGGAAAAACAAGAAGTCACTCAAGGAATGGCAAAGGTAAAACTCGGCCAACAGGAAAAAGAGCTTCATATTTTGGGTCTGCGCCAATGGCGCCATGGCATTGCATCCGCCCCCGAACCGTTCGAATTCATGCCGATTGATTATAACTACGCTTTTGGCGGACAGGAATATGAAAAAAATCCTGTCGGCATCGGCTATAAAGACGGAAATCTGCCTTGCATCGAACACCCGGACCAAATGACCCTCTCTCCCAATGACAGGCCTGACCCGGCCGGATTTTCCGGGCTCGATCCGACCTGGCCCCAGCGAATGCGGTTTCAAGGGACCTACAATAGAAAATATCTAAAAAAATATTTTCCCGGTT
>JAOZRC010000426.1 GCA_029940345.1 Desulfobacterales bacterium | reverse complement strand
ACGTGCAAACAATCGGTCTTTGGTTTCCAGTGTGAAGTCATATTGATTTTCACCCATCTATAATTAACCACTTTTCCGCCCCACGTTTAAAGTATGGTGGACCCGGATCGGCTTTGATGTTAGCGGTGATGAACAGCCATGCGCGCCCGTTTCTTTGCCCACTCGTCAACTTCAGATGCTACAAAGCGAAGGTTTTTCCCTAACTTGCGCCTGGGGATACTATCAGTGGTTCTAAGACGTGTTAAACGGTATATATTCCCTTTGGTAACTTTCCACCGCTTCGCCAATTCAGCCACTGTCAATAATTCTTCTTGTTTTACACTCATGGTAAATTCTCCTATCCGTATTAAAATTTAAGCAAAAAAAAACGCCAAAGGCTTTGTTGCTGTGCCTTTGACGTTTATTATACTTCTTATTTTTGTTTTTCATACCCTAATAAAGTGTCATGCTTAGTTAGGGTTAATTTTATGTGTTATTTTAATATGTTAAAACAATTTAACACCAAAAGGATTATCAACTAATACTTTTGCTGCCTTATATTTGTTTTCTACGGTCTTTTCTTTGTACCAAGGTTTTTGAGGGTAAAGGGCTTTGGCAATATCCTTTTCTTTAATTTTGGGTTTGACTTGTTTTGCATCATACACCCGTAAACACTCAATCATATTTGCTTCGTCTCGTTTGCGTGCGTCCTTATAATTCACACCCCTTATCTTGAAATATCGTTTCTGTTCAGATTCCAGAATTTTTTTTATATCTTTTAATTGGGCATCAATCGGCCTTGTCATATCAATAATGACAGCGGCTTCATATTCTTGAACATTAACTGGTGGATAATTTTCCTTTGCCTCTTTTTTAAGTTTCTGATATTCTTCAAAAAGATAATTAGCCGCCCAGAGATATTGACAGGTATCAGCGCCTGTGCAGTCTCCTAACTGATCTAAAAGTTTAGCCCATGCATTGGCGCCTTCTAAATATTCGAGACGTATTTTAAAACCAAAGATGGTCATTAGCGCTGCTTGGCATGCTTCAAGAGCCTTTTCAGCCATTAAGTTATTATTATAGCGTTCATATTCCCTACCAAAACGCATCCTTATTTCTTTATAAAATGCCATTTGCCTAATTGGTTCCTGCCCAGGAACTTCCCGGTAATATCCTGATTGAGATTCGATATCGTCTCTTCTGGCTTTTTTGTCCTTTCCAGGAGCTACAGGAGCTATCAGATAAACAAGCCCCCATTTACTAGGATATTTTACGTGATTCATCATTTCTATATAGTCAATATTGTCTTTAAATAAATATCCATCAGTCAAACGCTTTGCATTCGGCAAGATTTTAAAATCCCAGTTACCAGTTTCCACCATCTCATTATAAATATCCCTTTGCATTTCCCAGTCTTTCTGGTATTCAGGATTTCGTCTTAAAAATTCCCAGCGCCACTGATAACCGGGTACGTCCTTCTTCTTCAAATATTCATATTCTGATTCATCTTTCCAATTTTTAATTATCATGTTTCCGGCCTCCTGTTCGCCGCGTCCTGAAAATGAATTGCAAGGGAAAGCGCTTTCAGGATTAAGCGTCTTTCGGTCAAGGTAATTAATCTTGACCTATCCCTTGCAAGATGATATTTACGGTTATCATTTTACTTGCATGTTTGCAATATATTATCTCGTTTGAATTACTCAAGTTTTACTCAAGTTTTCGTGTCAAAATCGTGTCAACAATATGAAATGCAAACGGATAACAACACAAAACATAAAACATCAAATGCACTTATAAAAACAGTATGTTAAGTATAATTTTCAATGGTTTCAAATACTTGCTGAAATGCTCAAAATTAGATTCCTAATCCGTGCGCCGCAGGTCCGATTCCTGCCGGGGGCACCAATATGATTGATAACTTACAATTGATTTAAAAAGATTTGGAGGTGGCTAATATTTCTATCTCCTCAAACGTCTATATCATGCCAGCGGGTGTCCAGGTATTCCATAACTGGGGCAAATGAACACACGCCGATACGATTCTATTGTCAATCAGCACTTGCCAACACTTTGTAATCGGCCTATTGAGGCGTCCTGCCGTAAAACATTAAATAATATAACGTCGGATTATCAAATGCAAAAAGCGTGCTTTATTAAACAATCGCTCATTAACGCACCGGCAGGGGATGTTTTTCAATGGCATGCGCGGCCGGGCGCGCTTGAAAGGCTTTCACCACCCTGGGACCCTATTGAGGTTATTGAACACCAAGGCGGCATCAATAAAGGTGCAACGGTTTTGCTGAAAATGAAAGCCGGGCCATTCCCTTTTCGATGGGCCGCCGAACATACGGAGTACCAGGAAAATCGTTTGTTTCAAGACCGACAAAGACGAGGCCCCTTTGCGTTTTGGAGCCATACGCACACGTTTCAACCGGACCGAAGCGGCGGATGTCTTATGCGAGATGAGATTCAATACGCGCTTCCGGCAGATCCGTTTGCCCGCCCGTTCATTCCTGTTATACGAAAAAAGCTTGAACGCATATTTAATTACCGTCACACAACCCTTGCCCATGACTTGGCGCTTCATAACACAAGGCATTTAAAACAATCCTTAAATATTGCGATTTCAGGTGCCAGCGGACTTATCGGCAGGACTATCATTCCGTTTTTCACCACCGGTGGTCATCAGGTGACGCGCCTGGTTCGCAAAAAAACAACATCATCAAATCAATTGTTTTGGGACCCGTTGGCCGGAAAATTGGAACGCTCGGCGCTAGGAAATACGGATGTTTTCATCAATTTTTCCGGTGAAAGTATCGGGCAAGGACGCTGGAACAAAGCTAAAAAACGTAAAATAATCGAAAGTCGTATCAAAACAACGGCCTTGATAGCCGAAACGATTGCCAACCTGGAAAAACCGCCGAAAGTGTTTTTAAATGCTTCGGCCATCGGTTATTACGGTGACCAAGGCGATTTAACCCTAACCGAGGATGACGGTTGCGGCGCGGATTTTATTTCCGAAGTTTGTCGTGACTGGGAAAAGGCGGCGGCACCGGCGCAAAAAAGGGGCATTCGTGTTGTGTTTTTGCGAATCGGTGTTGTCGTAACGCCCTGTGGTGCCGCGCTTAAAAAAATGATGCTCCCCTTTAAAATGGGATTAGGTGGCAAATTCGGTTCAGGTCGCCAATACATCAGTTTTATCGGTATTGATGATGTGATCGGCGCTATCTATCATATCATCAATAATGACGCTTTGGAAGGCCCCGTGAATATCGTCGCTCCCAAACCAGTCACCAATCTTGAATTCACCCAAACGTTGGGAAAGGTATTGAAACGTCCAACCCTTTTCGCCGTTCCGGGAATCGCTGTCAAAACGGTTTTTGGTGAAATGGGGCAAGAAATTCTGTTGTCCGGCACACGGGTTGAGCCGCAAAAACTGGTGGAATCCGGGTATCTGTTTCGGAATCCCGATCTTGAAGGCGTGTTAAGACATCTGTTGGGTGTTGAACGGCGAGACGGATTTTAATATATCTGCAAGGATAAAAATGAGTATCAGACTTCGATTGCTTTTAATGGGTTTAATGGTCGGCGCCCTGTTTTTCGGATTTCTCCATCTTTTCATTTCGGGAAGCTCTCTTCAAAACTACGAACGCCTTCATATTTTTTTATTCAACTTATGCAGTGGCGGTACAATATTAATCTTTTACACCGAAAATCAAAATAAATTATCCTCGAAAGGCGTCATTTTTCTTTCCCTGGCGATTGCGTATGCCCTTTTGGCTTTTCTTGAACACTATCTGCCTGCTATGATTATCGCTTTTATTCTTGCCATTATCGTCGATTCAGTACGAATACACAAATTTTCCCTTTTTCCTTCCGCCTTTTTCAACTCACAGACACCGGTTGCGGAGAAATTTCATCAGGCCGCACTGCTGTGTCTCTCGTGCGGCTTGATGATATCCGGGCTCGTGATTTTGAACAACAAATTTCTGATGCTGGTGTCCTTGCCCAAACTGAAACTCGATACCTTTTTTCTTGGTTTTTCTTTCCCGCTTTCGCTGATCACCATGTCAGTGATCTTCAGCTTTATGCAAGGCGGCATTGGCAAGTTATCTCCGCTATTGAAAAACGCCGGATTCTGGATCGTCAACTTGGGCGTCATTGTATTTTTTTTGTTTATCCTGTTCGAAAAACTGATTCCCCAGCTTTTTGTGACAACCCTGCTTTTTCTTTGTGTTGCCATGATCTATTACCTGTACGTCCGTCTGGGAATCAAAATACAACAGAAAAGCTTTTTAACTTCGGGTATGCTGTTCCTGTTGTATACGGCAGTTACCGGTATTATTTACATTGCGCTTGAATTTTCAGCGGACTACTCCAAGGAGAATACAAGGCTATTATTGCGCATGCACTCGTTTGCGTCGCTTTACGGATGGAACCTTAGCGGACTGGCGGTGATTTGCCGGCAGCACGATTTCCCCATTAAACTGCATTCCGCGGCAATTATCAGCATCCACTGGATCACAGCGATTCTGCTGGCACCGCTGGGGACTTCAAGTAAGCCTTTCGCGGTGAGTGCTTTGGTTTGTTATGTATTCATCCTATATATGATCCTTTTCAGTAAAGGTGTAAAACCGCTGGAAGCCGATATGTAATTTTAAACTTTTCAATTGCATGAGAATGGCCTATTTGTTATATATAGTCAACGGATTCAGGTTTGTTCTGGCATGATTTTTGCCCGCAAACCCATATAGCTATATCATGCCGTGCTGACTGACAATTTGTGCCACATTATCCCAAAACTGTTGTTTTGGTCGGGAGGCAATTTCTGTGCCAAAACAAACCAAAATCTGACAACTATACTTGTATTTTATTTGAGTGTAACTTTTTTGGGCTACCAACATAAGCTGGGACACTAAATGTAGTCGTAGGTTGGATTGAGGAACGAAACCCAACATCGGGCTGTATTCGTTTGGTTTCATTCCTCAACCCAAGCTACGTCTGTCCCGCCTTATGTGGGTAGCCCTTTTTTGCGTTCAGGGCGGGTTTCGAACCCGCCCTTACAATGATCAATTTTGGCAACATAATTCTAGGGGCAGGTTCTAAACCTGATCTGATGCAAAAAAACGAAAAATTACGATTTAGAACACAAAACGGTTATAATCATATTATTATACTGGGCAAGGCCATATTGGGTGATTCTGACTGCTGACATAAGGCGTGTCTGATCTAAGAGCCTGTTTGAAAAGTCTTAAATCGTCTGCAAAAGCGTGAGAGCGGTTCTGAT
>JAOZRC010001008.1 GCA_029940345.1 Desulfobacterales bacterium | reverse complement strand
AGCGAAAAAGTGTGAGAGCGAGGGCTGATTTTCGCAAATTTTAAGGGAATAACCGGCCTATTGCCATGAAATTTGCGGAAATCAGAACCGCTCTCACACTTTTGCAGCCGATTTAAGACTTTTCAAACAGGCTCTAAGTGATGGGTAAGTTATTTCATCCCCGTTCCTAACTTAACAAAGGAGAAAATCAATGTTTTCCAGTGTTCCGCAAATGTCTGATTGGCTGATTAAAATTCGGCGTCAATTTCATCAAAATCCCGAGCTGTCCTTCAAAGAACATACAACGACCGCCACAATTTCAAAAATACTAAAGCAGTTAAATGTCGATGTGCGTACTTTTGACAATGTCACCGGAGCGGTGGGCTTGCTAAAAGGCGCACAAGACGGCCCTACTATTGGATTGCGCGCCGATATCGACGCTCTGCCCATCACGGAGTTAAATGACGTTTCCTACAAATCTTCAAACATTGGCATTATGCATGCTTGCGGCCATGATGCACACACAGCTATGCTTCTCGGAACAGCTAAAAAAATAGTTGATTCCGGCCTGATGTCCCGTGTTAAAGGCAATGTCAAACTGTTTTTCCAACCGGCGGAAGAACTGGGAAGTGGCGCCAAGGCATTGATTGAAAGGGGCGTGTTGGAAAATCCGTATGTAGATCGCGTTATCGCAACCCATGTGGCTCCGGATTTGCCTGTCGGCCAAATGGGTGTTTTTCGAGGCAAAGGCATGGCTTCGGCCAATCGTTTCGAACTGACCATTACAGGAAAAGGCGCTCACGGCGCCAAACCGGATGAAGGCGCCGATCCCATTGTGGCCGCATCTGACTTTGTCATGGCAATCCAGACGGTTGTCAGCCGGAATATCAGCCCCAGAGAACCCGCTGTGGTCACGGTGGGTAAATTCAAATCCGGCAACGCCGCCAATATAATTCCTCACGCCGCCTATCTTGAAGGCAGCATTCGGGCGCTGACCGAGGATATGCGCCGGCTTTTAACCAAACGATTGGAACAGATTGCCGCCGGAATTGCGCAAACCTACCAGGTAACGTGTGACTTTAAGATGTTTGATGGTATCCCCTGTCTGCACAATGATAATCAGGTTGCCGAGGAGCTTCACCAAATTTCGGAAAGTATTTTAGGCAGTGAAAATGTCAAGATACTTGAACCGGTGATGGGTTCCGAAGATTTTGCGTTGTTCACGAATGCGCGACCGGGCGCAATGTTTCGTTTGGGATGTTCTAACCCGGACAAAGGGCTAGTCAACGGGCTGCATTCGCCTCATTTCAACCTGGATGAACGGGCACTGGAAATCGGCGTTGAAATATTTTATGAGGCGGTGCGGCGGTTTTTTAGGTAAACACCTGCTTGAAAAATCTTAAGAGCCTGTTTGGAAAGTCGTGATCGAAACGAAAAAGTGTGAGAGCGAGGACTGATTTTCGCAAATTTTAAGGGAATAGCCGGC
>JAOZRC010000425.1 GCA_029940345.1 Desulfobacterales bacterium | reverse complement strand
TTTTGGCTCGTGACATTCAAATCTTAGGCCATGTTATTCAACAGAAGAAGTTAAAGTGGCCATAACCGCCTTGGAAGTCGCCATATCCCTCAGAAAGCCTTCTTTGCTGAACGGTTTATACGTCAGTGCGCCATGCGTTTCATGCTTATTATAACCGTAAACGCGAAATGTCTCTCGCTTGAATTTCTCTATGATTTTTAGAAATGAGTCGAAGCCGAAACTCAGGTATACAAGGATATGGGAGCCGTCGGATGGGTTTTCGTCAATGACTTCTTGTCTTAATATCGGGGGAAAGGCGAAGGTTCTGTTATTTAAAATTTTATCATAGTAGAAGGTGGTTACCAGGGATACATCCGGTTTCGGTACCATGCCCCTGATAATATTTTTAGTCAGCCTGAAGTCATTTTTTAGGTGCTCCGGGCAGGGGAATTTTATATAGCGAAGCCGGTGTTGATTATCCAGCGATATTAGCGGGATTTCGTAATGGCCGGCAAGATAGGCCGTCATGGGTTCGAAATCCGTGATCACGCAGTTAGGTTTGAATGTTTTGAACAGATTCTCTTTCAATGCCGTGACCGCTCTATGGCCTGACCCAAGTTTTTTCAGATTATGGGTGAATGTTTTCACCTTTGAGACTTTGTTGTCGGCGCTGGCGATGTGCAGTCCCTCGGTCTCAAAAACATCGAACTCATCCTTAAGGTTGGCAAGACCCCTGTCATAGCTCACAATTTTTACCACATGGCCCAGTTTTACCAGGTGTCGCGCCATTTCACGCGCTCGTGAAGAATGCCCCGATCCCTCCCCGCACACACCGTATATAATCGTTGACATGACACCTCCGTGGGTCTATCCCCCAGCCTTTTTAGCTTTATATCCGAGTTTATTCAGTTCTTCGACCAAAAAATCCCTGTGATCTCCCTGGATCTCAACCACACCGTTCTTAACTGTTCCGCCGGTTCCGCATTTTTGTTTTAGTTTTTTTGCAAGCTGTTTTAGCTCGGCGTTTCCAAGAGGAAGACCACTTATTAAGGAAACACCTTTTCCTTTTCTCCCCTTGACAGATCTCTCCACGCGAACTTTTCCGTCTCCCCTGGGGGTGTGATTCTTATTCTTTTTGCATTTACATTTCGCAGACTGTTTTTCGCAGGAAGGGCATATCCTACCCAACCCTGTTGAATAAACGAGTTTGCTGTTACTGTTACTATCTCTGTCTTTCATTTATTTTTTTTCTTTTCCCTTGTTTAAGCCTGATTCCGTTTTTTTTCAATTCCAGGATGCCTTTTTTAAACAGACTGCCGATAGCTCTTTTAAATTCTTTTTTACTCATGGAAAAAATCGTTTTAATCTCTTCCGGAGAGCTTTTATCATAACAGGGTATAAAACCGCCTGCTTCTTTTAAAATGGCTACAATGGCGTCGCCGGAGCCTTTTATAGAATTATAACCCGGTTTTTTTAAAGTGAGGTCAATTTTATTGTCTTCACGAAGACGCATGATATAACCCGTGCAAGTATCTCCTATCGATAGGTCCAGATAGGTTTCGTTTTTATATAACATACCAAAGTATCTGTTATTTATTACGGCCATAATACCAATGTTGGTAAAGGCGCAGATAAGCAGATCTGTTTTCTGACCCACCTTAAGATCCTTAATATTTTTATCGCAATTCACGGATATTTTGGTCGTGCCGTAAACCCTGCCTGTGACGTCATCAAAACAGATCTTTGTGAGATATTTTTTCCCGGGAACCATTCTATCCTGCTGCTCACTTTTGGGCACGAGCAAATCTTTTGCAAGCCCCCAATCCATAAAAGTTCCAAATGATGCGACATCTTTTACTTTAAGGAAAACAAAATCTCCAAGAATTCCATAGGGCTTTAAAGTTGTTGCGGCAAGCCGGTCTTCAGAGTCGGTATATACAAACACCTTGAGTGTATCACCTATATTTATATCTTCTGAAACGTATTTTTGAGGAAGTAAAATCCTTCCAGTTTCAGAATGTAAATATAAACCGAATTTACCCCTGCTTTCCACAACCAGATCATTATATCTTCCAATTTTTAGCATGTTCTTCCCCTATGATTTCGGCATTTTATGAGTATTTGATTTCAACATTATTTTATCACGCTGCCTTTGGTTCTACCATCCTTCAGATTCACCAACCCCTCCTCACAAATCCGTAAAAAGGGGATCGCCGCGCCGGTAAGGGTGATCAGGGATAAGATGGGATCTGGAAAAGGAATGCCCAGCGCGGCGGCGGCATGATTCACTTCAGCCACTTTGCGAACCAGGGACGCCATCGGTAAATCGGCTAAGAGACTGAAAATCGGTGTGGCCAGTTCCGCCCGAATCAGGCCACGGTCACAAACCACCGCGCCCCCCTGGAGAAAATGGATTCGGTTGACAGCCAAGGCCATATCTTCATCATTGGCTCCCACAACAACGATAGCGGTGGTATCCCAGGCGGCGCTGGAGGCGATCGCACCGGATTTCAGGCCGAAACCGCGAATCAGGCTACAGAAGGTTTTGCCCGGATAATGGATTCGGTCAACAGCGGCGACTTTCACCAAATCCTGATCGGCATCGGGCCGGATATGGCCATCTTGAACCGGCAGCTCCATTACCTTTTCCCCGGTCACCAACGGCGTTAACATTTCAATCACCCGCACTTTGGCGTGGATCGGTTCGTTTGCGGCTATGTTCTGATTCGCCAATGTTTCATCTATCTCAATCCTGAAAGCGGAAGGACGGATTTCAGACTTAAATCGGACGGATACCATACTCTCTTTGGCAAAATCGTGCTGACGCGGTTGCACTAAAAGCTGTCCCTGCCGGGCGATCAATTTCCCATTACTGATGACATACTGCGCGCGGATGGTTCGCAGATCAGGGATAACGACCAGATCGGCAAAACGGCCCGGCGCGATTCCACCGATAAGATGATCTAATCTGAAATGTTCCGCAATGTTTAACGTGGCCATACGGATCGCTGTCACCGGATCAAAGCCGCAATCGATCGCTTTTTGAACCAGATATTCCATATAACCCTTTTCTACTAAATCTTCCGGTGAGATGCCGTCCGTAACAAGTGTTAAGCGGCGTAAATCAGCGCCGGCATTTCGAATTTCAGCGATTGCGGCCAGATCGCGCCGAATGCTGCCTTCACGAATCATCACATGCAGCCCCAGGCGCAAACGTTCCAAAACTTCATCCGCCTTGATCGGTTCATGACAGGATGAGATTCCGGCAGCGATATACGCCATTAATTTCTTAGGGTTGGCACCCGCGGAATGGCCTTCAAGGGTTTTACCGGCGCGTTTGACTTCATCAAACAAAGGCAGGAACAGATCCGGATTTTGAAGCACTTCCTGCCAGTAAGATTCCCCCAATCCGACAATATCATCGCGCGTCAAAAATGTTTCAACGGTTTCGGAGGTGACGCCACGCGCTTTTTTGCTGATTGAGGCCATGGCAGGCAGCGTGGCTAAAATTTTTATGGGCTGGTCTTTTATGGCGTCTAGAAAATCAAGCAGTCCCTTATCACCACACACTGGGTAAAATTCAAGGGTTTCGGTGATAATCGTTGTGGTTCCGCCGGGCATGGCATATTTTAAAAATTCGGCGGGCGTGTATAACCAGGACAAATGGGTGTGCCCGTCAATCAAGCCCGGAATCACGATCAGGCCTTGAACATCGATCACCTCGGATACGGGGCCGATCAACGGTGCCGCGTCGGCATTGACATAGGCAATCTGTTGGCCGGATATGCCAATACTGCAATTTTGAAGCACCTCCCCGGTGTAAACATTCAATACTTGTGCGTTGATAACGATAAGGTCGGCAAACGCCTCGCCCATAGCCACCCGCATCAATTTGGCGGTGTCGGACGATTGGGTTAATAATTGATTAAAAGCCATACCACAATTCTCCTTGGTTCAGATATAAATTATATTATTAATCGACTGTACCAGCGTATCGCTACTTTTTCAAGAGCGATTAAAACAACTTGAGTTCGTCATCAGGATAATACTTGAAAAAATTTTCAATTGACGCTAAGTTAGTGTCTTTAAGTTAAGATAATCTGATTAGGTGCCATTCAAGTAAAATATAAACATTCTTATTAGGATATGACCCATGGAAATAAAATCCAAACTACCCGGCATCGGTGTCACGATTTTTACGCAAATGACCCTTCTGTCCAATGAACATGGGGCGATCAACCTTTCCCAGGGTTTTCCCGATTTTGATGCGGATCCCAAACTGATTGAATTGGCAGCGCACTACATGCGCCAAGGATTTAATCAATACGCGCCCATGCAAGGCGTACCGGTGCTGCGTGAAAAAATAGCTGCGAAAGTGCGTGAATCTTACAATGCTGCATATAATCCGGAATCTGAAATAACGGTGACCGGGGGAGCGACGGAAGGTTTGTTTGCCGCTATCAGTGCGGTTATCAAACCCGATGATGAAGTGATCATTTTTGAACCGGCTTACGACGCCTACATGCCCGTAGTAAAATTAAATGGCGGCGTCCCTGTATTTTTACAGTTAAAATTTCCTGATTACCATATTGACTGGGATGAAGTCAGCCACGCCATAACGCCCAAAACGAAACTGATCATTTTAAATTCACCGCATAATCCCAGCGGTGCCGTATTGAGCCCGGCGGATATCACCGCTTTGAAAAGCATCGTCCGAAATTCGGATATATTGATTCTAAGTGACGAGGTGTATGAACATATCATTTTTGACGGTCTTATCCATGAAAGTATATGCCGGCATCCGGAATTGGCAGCGCGCAGTCTGGTTGTCAGCTCGTTTGGCAAAACCTATCACACCACAGGTTGGAAAGTGGGGTATTGTCTGGCACCGGCGGCATTGACTCGGGAATTTCAAAAAATTCACCAATTTTTGATTTTTGCCGCCAACACGCCGATCCAGTATGCGCTGGCTGATTTTTTAGATAATAAAGACGCTTATGTAAACCTTGGCGCTTTTTATCAGCGGAAACGGGACAAATTCCTATCTGCGATTGGCCGATCGCGTTTCAAAGCCCTGCCCTGTCACGGATCCTATTTTCAAATGCTGGATTACACAGCGATATCAGACGAACCGGATCAGAATTTCGCCCGGCGCCTCACGATTGAACACGGTGTGGCATCAATTCCACCGTCTGTTTTCTATCATCGGAATGACGATCACAAGGTGCTGCGGTTTTGTTTTGCTAAAAAAAATTCAACCTTAGAGCAGGCGGGAGAGGAGCTATGCGCGATTTAA
>JAOZRC010000424.1 GCA_029940345.1 Desulfobacterales bacterium | reverse complement strand
CCCTATTTCCCTATATTTTGCCGTATTTTGACCGAATCAGAATGAGCGCCCAACCCTTCGACTTCGGCCAGACGAATGATATCGTCCGCATCCCTGTCAAACGCTTCCCGGGAATAGCGAATCAGGCTGATTTTTTTAATGAAATTATCCACACTCAGAGCAGAAGAAAACCGGGCGGCACCGGCGGTGGGCAGAACATGGTTAGGTCCGGCGATATAATCGCCAACCGGCTCCGGTGTATAGGATCCAAGAAAAACAGCGCCCGCATTGCGTATTTCTCCTAAATAATCAATCGGGTTTTGAATTTGAAGTTCAAGGTGTTCCGGTGCGATACGGTTAGCAATATCAAATGCGGTTGCCAGATCAGGCGTTACCAGGATTGCGCCATAGTTTTCTATTGATTGGGTGGCAATATCCCGCCGACAGAGGTGTTGCAGTTGTTCGTCCACCGCCAGGGAAACCTTTTCCGCTATTTTTGAGGAAGGCGTTGCTAAAATGGCGGAAGCCAGCGTATCGTGTTCGGCCTGTGAAAGAAGATCGGCCGCAATAAATGCGGGATTAGCCGTTTGGTCGGCAATCACCATAATTTCGCTAGGGCCTGCGATCATATCAATACCGACTGTTCCGGAAACGATTTTTTTGGCCAGCGTAACGTAGATATTCCCCGGCCCGACGATGACATCAACCTTGGGAATTATTTCCGTGCCATAAGCAAGGGCGCCAATCGCCCAGGCGCTTCCGACTTTGTAGATCGTATCAACACCCACCAGTCGGGCGGCCGCCAGCAGATGAGGGCTTATAACGCCATCTTTTCCCGCGGGCGTCACCATTGTTATTTGTTTAACACCGGCAATTTTAGCCGGAATCACGCCCATTAACACAGATGACACCAAAGGGGTCGTTCCTCCCTGTCCGCCGGGGACATATACACCGGCGGCATCTACGGGTCGGGCCAGTTGTCCGAGAAAAGTGCCGCTTCTTTCTGTCGTTATCCATGAATTGGGAAGTTGACGTTGATGAAATGATTTAATTTGAAACACCGCTTTTTCCAAAGATTGGCGAAACGCATCATCAACGAAGGAATCGGCTGTTTCCAATTCGTTGTCTGTTACTTTGAGTGATGTGATTGTCAAGTCCGGTGAATCAAATTGACAGACATATTTTATCAAAGCGTCATCACCATTTTTATGAACATCGTCAAGAATCCGTTTTACGTTATCATAATCATCAGAGTTAAAACCAATTCCACGGTTAATGATTGCGGAAAGCTGATTCAGCGCGGTTGCGGACGGATAATCTAATATTTTCATCTTGTATCAGGCCTTAGTGTTTAATATTGTCAGATTCAATTTATGAATTATTCATTTCAGAATCATATCATTCTTGCCCATACTAATTAATTATGGCGGGGGCTTAGATACACTTCAACCAAAGCGATGTTGCGGTTATAGCGAAAGTAATATCTTTCCTGCTTACTGCCTTTCGGTTGGGTGATTTTGAAATTATTGCCGTGATAGACTGAAGGGATGGTAGTGATCATACAAGGCAGGCCGGCATTGTTAAAAGCCGTTTTCAGGTTTCCGGCAATCATATTAGTCATTTCTCCCACCATGTCCTTTACAAAAGCCAAGTCATTAATTTTTTGCAAATCAATATCCAATGCCAAAGCTGCCAGACTCCGAGCCAGATCATACTTCATCTGAAGAATAATCAGACCGGATGCTTTCCCTTTGATTCCCACGGCGCCAATCACGCGGTCACCTTCGTACAATGAAGACAGTTCTTTCAGATGTTGTAAGATAGTATTGACAGAATGGCCATTTAATGTGGTTGAAGATATGTTCGGATCAAAAAGCTCTACGTCAATACCCAACATCATGTTAAAAATATCTGTCACAGCCTTCGTAAGGAAGTATTTTATGTTGAGTTCCAGGGGTCCCTTCATTGCATCACTGAAAAATTCTCAACACCGTTAGTTGAATTTTCAGTCATATGACACCAATCTCTATGATACTGGGTCAAAATAGTTAATCCGTACAGCAATATGACTCGTTCATGAAAATGCATCACGTATTTCCTTAAAGTTTATACGATGAGTATCATGGGTTTTAAGCAAAAGCCTTGAATTCTTTATTTTCGTATCAACATACTTATGAAATTAATTACAAACAGATCCTTAAAATCCAAGTGTTTTCAATATGCATATCATGTTGAGACAATTTTGAGAACCTGAAAAAGGTTCACCACCTAACTTTGCCTGGGTATAAAGAAAAATTTCTTTTTTTAAAACTGTAAATGCCCGAACGATCAAATCCGCGTTTCGTCCGGCGTAATCGTTTTCTCCATCCTTGATACAACCCAAAAGAATGGCGGTGTGATGGCATAATTCGGCAACGTAATCAAATTTGAACAAAGCAGCTTTCGTTTCGATCAGGTGAAAGGAGCGTAAAATGGTGTTTATCGCCGCCGTATTGCCGGGATTTCTTTTTAGAAATAACAATGCCACTTCAGTTTGGGCGGTTAGTTTGCGATTGTCTTGAATAAACATCTTAAATGAATAACGGGCCGGCTGATCTGATTTAGAATTCGTTTCCCAGGCCTCACTATTTTCAGAATGACCGTTTTCAGCAGCTACATTACTCTCAACAAAGTTATCCCTTTCTGTTTGGCGGTAAGGCCCTTGAGTAAATGGGGGGTGATTTCGTTGGTTGCGATTGATTGTTTGTTTAAAAAGTCGAATCAGTTCTTCACAAGGTCGCGAACCCGAAAAAAAAATGCCGCCTAATGCATCTTGGATATAGTGAAAATGATCCTTTTTTAATATTCTGAATGCCTGAGCAACGATAAGCGCACATTTTTGAGAATAACGGATATCACTATTCAGAACACGGGTTAAAAGTACGACCGTATGCCTGCACAACGCTGCCAGCAGCTTGAATCCGAATCTCCCGGAGGTATCGCCAATCATTTGAAACGTACGCCGAACAGTGGCTACCGAATGCATGTCTCCAGGTTCCGTTTTTAATGATGTGATTATTTCTTGCGTGTTATCAATTAATATACGACTGTCTGAAATAAACTCTCTCAATAAACCGGCCCCGGGTTTCGCGGGAGTGAGAGGTGCAATAGATTCTGTCACATAATATTCGCTGTGTGGTTTTATAACCGGAGCCACAATAGGCATCGCCATCTCATGTGAGGATGTCACCATTTCTTCATCATTAAGAAACAGATTCAGAAGCGCGGCCTGATAATTCGGCGCTCTTTTTTTTTGCGGTTGTCTGTTCAGGTGTTCCTGGCTGCTTTTCATTTCACGTTTCCTAATACTACTTTGGTAACTTAAAAATAGCTTGTTGAAATGTAGCGTATTCTTTCAGATTGTGCTATAAAACTTGGCGGAATGAAAGGTGCAATCTGAAAGAATACGCTACAATGGCCCAAACGATGATCAAGGCCGATTTATACTTGGCACGGTCATAATTGGTGATTTTGAAATATGTCTTACACCTATGAATTAAGGTATTGATTAATTATAAAATCACCAATTATGGCCTTCGCGAGTATAATTTACCAAAGTAGTAAGTAGTGCTAAAGGCGAATTTTTTCTTTTGATCCGATTAATTCCGGACCGGATATATTTTGAAGCGCAAGCTTTGCTAACGTAATGGTGGCATCAACGGAAATATGACTGGTCTCTTTAAATCCTTTAAGGATTTTACCCAATCCGGGAGTTCCGACAACTCGAAGCGGGATATCCAATTTTTGGCAGCTTATTGCAGTCATAATGATCAGTTTTATCAACAACATGTTTATTTGATTGATTTTTCCAAGATACAATACCAGGTTGTTAACATCCGTTTGGGTGATCTCCACCAACTTAGATTGGATATAACTGTTTAATTGGATGGCCAAATTTTTTGAAATCAAATCTGGCAAAATTAAAACATATATGTCTTTATATATAAAACAATATCTCTTAAAATGGCTATTGGGCTGTTTTATTTCTTTTTTGGGCTGCAATTGTACAATTTTGAGCGCACTTTCAATAATTCTGTCTTTTTTAAACGGTTTAACGATATAATCAGCCGCACCCATTTTGAGGAAATGTTTAATTGTGTTTTTTGCGGAGTCTGCCGATAACATCACAATGGGAATGTTTTTTATCGGCTTGCGTCGTTTTATCGTGTTGAGCATCTCAATACCGCCCATCAACGGCATCGTAATATCAAGAAAGATCAAATCCGGAATTTCACACCGGGCCATAGCTAACCCTTCAACACCATTTTGCGCTTCAATAATATGGCAATCATAAGGTTTGAAAGCCCTTTTGATAAAAATGCGTATTGCTTGGCTGTCATCAACGGTCAGAATTTTTAAATGCATGGTTTACCAATTAACTGTCGGATATTTCTAATATTCATCGAGACGTTCATGCAAACAGTTGAATCAGATTCGATTATCAAGCTTTTTAACCCTTATTTACCATAATTTGTAAACATCGAAAAGATGCTCCACCACTCTAGTTCGTCATTAAATCGAATCGCAATGCCAGTTTTGGTGTGACGGCTTATTTTGCCTTTGATATGCAACACCAGTTTGCTTGATTTTCCAGGGACAATAACGGCGACATCGCATTTTTGGCCAACCGGAAGCTTGTCGTTTGTATCAGCAAGTAAACCTGTCATACTGATATTTTTTAATGTCATTACAATATTTTTGACAAAATTTCCAGTTCTGATGATCACTCGTGCTTTAAAATGGATTCTGATACGATCGCGCCGATCTTTGTTCGGCATCTGCTTTTCCATTCAACTTCCTTTTTCAATTATCCCTGTGCCATTAGAAAACTAAAAAACCAATTTTCCTTCAGGTCATCTGTTCTTCCACATCTTCGGGACGTCTCCACCTGACGGCACCCCTAATATTGTTGTATACTCGGCAGGGTCATAATTTGTGATTTTCAAAATTATGGTGTCAGGTTTCAGTGTTCAGGTTTCAGTCTTTAGTGCAAACGTCCTGACACCTGAACACAGACACCTGAAATCTACCGGGTATGCTTGAATAAGATAATCACAAAATGAAAATCTCCAATTATGGTCTTCTAAAGTATAAATACTGAAATTATATAAGAAAAGCTAAAAAGAAAGGGCAAAGACGTTAAAAATAATTTGTCCATCAGGGGATAATACGTGTTAGTTTCATCTGTATTTCAATTGAGTATTTTCAGCCGGTGAAATCATCAACCCAAGAAAAGGGATGAATGTATCTATAGTAT
>JAOZRC010000423.1 GCA_029940345.1 Desulfobacterales bacterium | reverse complement strand
ATGTTGAAATGCTGACCAAACCTCAGATTTTATTCTTGGATGAACCCAGCGCCGGACTTGATCCCTGCAATGAAGGCCGGTTAATGAAACATTTACGAACAATGACGAATAATGGGCATACAGTCATTATCACCACCCATATTCTTTATAAGCTTTCCTATTTTGATAAAGTAGCTGTGATTGCCAATGGCCAGTTGGTATATTATGGTGCACCCGATGAAATTGTTCATTTTTTCTTTACTGATCCTGCTGCCGCAAACCAAAAAACCGAGATAGATATTTTTGATCTTCTGGAACCGGAAGAAATTGTGGAATCCGCTAAAAAAAATCAGAATGTGCAACGATACAGAGAAAAATTTATCCATTCATCCTATTATAATGAAATCGTCAGTGATATCTCAACTCCTTCTGATAGCACTGCTGATTCCAAAGCGTTTCCTCTGCTTGAATGGATAAAGGAAATAAAACCACCGTCCCTTTTTGAACTTGTAACCCTTACCAAACGGCATCTCCAGATTAAGTGGTGCAATACGAATACGTTGATGCTAATGCTCGGGCAAGCGTTTATTCTGGTGGGTATAATATTGCTATCGCAACAATTGCCAAAGGAGCAACTACAGGGAAAATTCTATGTTCCCATCTCTTTGCCTTTATTGCTTGTTTTAGCCGCAATATGGTGCGGTACGATAAACTCCTGTCGTGAAATATCCGGTGAAAATCATATCTTTATTCATGAAAAACTGGCCAATTTGGGTATATTTAATTATATCGCTTCAAAGCTTCCTTTTTTGCTCTCAATCAGTTTCCTTCAATCACTTATTTTGGTTTTCCCTGTTTCCTTTTTTTTTGATTTACAGATAGATTTTTTTCGTATTCTTTTCAGTGTGTTTGGGGCCTCCGGAACCGGTGTATTCCTCGGCCTTTTCATTTCGAGTTGTGATGCCAAGGGCGATAAATCAGTCCTTGCCGTGCCTATGTTGATGTTGCCGCAAATCATTTTTTCAGGTGCATTGGCACCAAATTTCCTCTCCGAAATGAGTATCGCAAGTAAAGCGATTTCAAATTGGATGATTTCCAGATGGGCCTTTGAAAATTTATGGGTGGAATACAACAATCCCCAGATAATTGATTGGGGATACGATTTGATAAATGAATTGGGCTTTCAAAAAAATATTTTTGCCCATAACCTATCAGTTCTGACACTTTACTCTGTTTTATTATTTGTATTGACATGGATTGTCCTTCTCAGACGAAAGCCAGGTTAAAAATGGAGAAACGTTTTTTAAATTTACCGGAAAGATTAGGAGAATACGAATTTGTTGAAAAAATTGACAGAGATGAAACAGGTGTTGTCTATAAAGCCCGTCATTTGAATTATAGTCTGCTGTGTACAATAAAATTAATTTCTTCAGATATCGTTTTATCACCCGACGTTCGTAATGATATTGTTCAGGAGATATGTTTTCAGGCGAAGTTCAAGCATAAAAATGCGGTTGAAATTTATGATATCTTCGATTTGCCACCCTATTTCGGTTGGGTTATGCAATATGCGGAGGGAATCTCCGCAGCCAAATTAATAAAACAGACTTCTTTTCAATCGGGCGATTCACCGTCAATTGAGTTAGCGATAGAGATTGGGATGCAATGTTTGGAAGCTCTTGAATATTTTCATTCGCAAGGTATAATTCACGGCGCAATTCAACCGTCGAAAATTTTGGTGTATATTCAGGATCATGGCGAAATTGATGTTAAAATATTAGAATTTGGCATTGCCAAAATTATGATTAATACCCTCCGTCCACACTCGCTTCAGGCAAATAAAAAGCCCGACTATTGGGTTTACATGGCCCCTGAAATTATCCAACCGGAGCTTGACGGGAAATATGATCATCGTTCTGATTTATATTCTATCGGCATCATATTATGCCAGTTATTGACAGGCAAACTTCCGCAAAACGATCCCCTTTTAGTACATTATGATATCCATCCGAATTTTTCTGAAATATTAAACAAAGCCCTTAATTCAAAACCTTCCGAACGGTTTCAATCTGCTTCCGAATTTAAGAATCAACTACTTCAGATGCGCTCAATATTAAACAGCGATCCATATAAAGCGACCACAAAAGCAATCAATCTCAACCTGATGGATAAAAAAGAACCGTATCTAGCCGATAATATAAATTTTACCGAAGAGCGCAATAATTTGCCGCTTAAACAGGAATCATATCAAGACCTTACAAGAATAATATGCCTGGACCAAAGAAATGCCAAAGAGAAAAAACAAACTGAAGATTTCAAACCTCATAAAAATATAAATAGGCTATGGCTCCCTATTCTTATTATAGGTCTGATTCTGGTAGCTGTCTTTTTTGGGTGGTACAAATATCCTGAAACCAACGGACAGAAAAATATCGAAAATGCTATCACACTCACACCTTCCCCTACACCGATGCCAGCTAAATCAGTTACTAAAACACGTCCTGAGCTTGACCCGTTTTTTACTACAGAAAACCCAGATCATACAGTTAATAACCTGAGGTCGGGTTCAAATGGCAAAACAAATTGAAACTGATAAATTACTTCATCTTTTATTTCTCAGTAAACCAATAATCACTCGACCCCAAAAGGACGACAATACCTCATCGCATCGGTAAAAGCCCAAAGAGACTCTCAAAAAAAACAGACGGCTGTTTTAATATGGACCAAAACGAATACCCTCCTTACCCCGGATTATTATGACAATTCTCAGTTTACCAAAAAAAATTGGGCAATATGAACTATTTGAAGAAATTGGCAGAGGCGGGATGGGTGTGGTTTATAAAGCCTATCATAAAGACCTTGATCTGATTCGAGCGATTAAAATAATTTCTCCTCAGGCTATTTCCACAGATAATATCCGTGAACGTTTTCTTCAAGAAGCGCGTATCACTGCTAATTTAAAGCACCAAAATGCTGTGGAAGTTCACGAGATATTGAATTTGCCATCCAATATCGGTTTGATTATGGAATATATTGATGGTGAATCCCTTGATAAAATTATCACGCGTTCATATAGTGATGATGGAATTGACTTACAGGAAAATGATGGCGAAAAACTGCTAATTAATGAAGAATACGCCATCAATATTACCTTGCAATGTTTGGATGCACTCGGATTTTATCACGATCAGGGCGTGATTCATCGTGATATTAAAGCGGATAATATTTTAGTGCGAATTCAAGCTAACGGAAAACTTCAAGCTAAAATTACAGATTTTGGTATTGCTAAAATTATTAAAGATAGCACCGAGCCTCAAATACATCATTCTTTACCTGATAAAACGATTATTGGCTCACCTATTTACATGGCTCCTGAATTAATTGACCCGGAACGTTACGGTCAATATGATCATCGTGTTGATTTATATTCTATCGGAATAACCCTATATTATATGTTGGCAGGCAAGCCGCCTTTCAATTATGACGATTCCTATTATAATACTCTGAGAAGTCACTTAGAAGAGAGGCCTGCTAAGATTATCCGCGCAACGAATCCTATTGAGCCTGAATTGCAGAAAATTGTTTTCAAGTCAATTGAAAAGAATCCGGATAACCGCTATCAAAGTGCTGCCAAATTAAGTTCAGCACTTCAAAATTATTTTCAACAAAAACAGCATACTTATTCTGGTGAAACAGTATCTGTTCATTACAAAAATCTCGCCACTCCGGTAAAAAGCGGGCAAAAATTGAGAAATCTGGCAATACCGTTCACCATTGGAGCAGTCATAATAATTTTAGCTTTTGTTAGCTTTTGGGTTATCCAAAAGCCACAACTGGTTGATTCCATACCGGCCCAACCGATTAAATTGAATCCCGACGAAACAAAAGAGGTTTTGTTTAAATATGATCGTTCTATCACCAAAATAAATCTAAAACCATTAAGTTCGGATGGACATCATAGCATCCGTTATAATGTGGAAGACACAAAAGTATTGATCCATATAACGGCATCATCAATCGAGGGCGATAGTCAGATAAAATTACAAGCCTATCCGGAACTTGGATTTTCAGTGGAAACTCCATTGACTATCATTACAAGAAAGCCATTCATTCCGGATCGCCTCAAACTGATTCGACCTTCTTCGCCTGTTAGATTTCACTTCGATTGCCACCGTATCATCAGCCAACCTTTAGAATATAACTTTCCTTTGAAGCGCGTAAAATTATTATCCATAGATGGCAATGCATACGTAGGTTATCCTAAAGTGAGTATTAATCCTGAGAATGCGAAACAAGTCATATTGCAATTTGAATCGGTAACCGGAAAAGGCATATCAAATTTTTGTATTCAAGTCTTTCCCACAAAAAATACGCTGATTTCTCGAAAAGATTGGATAAAAGTCATCGTTAGATGCTGGTAAAAGTAAGGCAGGGAGTGCGAAAGTTAAGTGAAGCGGAGGAACGGAGCGGAACGGCCTTTCGCAAAAATAGCGCGCTGTTTCTGAATCATACCGATTCCCCGGAGGCAAGCTCAAAACCGCCTGCAACCATGGTGATATTATCTTGCGCGCCGCGTTGCAACGCATTTTCAGCCAGGTTTTCCAGGTCTTCCTGATGATTCAAAGCGATAGACCCCACAGCAGGCCATAAACCGTCCGACGCGGCGCTCCATAAACCGTCAGTGGCAAGCAGCAGCAAATCACCGGTCTGAAGTTTCAATGTAAAAACATCCGCATGAGCGGCCAACGCATCGGGCAACTCTGGTTTGAGGTCCAGACGGATGGGCCGCATAAAACGAAACGGCTTATAACCGTCCGTGTCTTTGACAATCCCCACCGAACCATAACCCAACGCCTGCACCAAGCGACGCGCGCCGGCATTCAACCGCAATTCATAGTCATCCCGCTCAAGCTCGCCATCACGCCAGGCGAATTCGGCGGCATGGTGATCATGCGTCAACTGGCGACGTTTGTCCCCACGCAAAAGAAAAGCGCGACTGTCACCGATATTGAGCAAAACCGCCTGACAGCTGCGAAGGTCAATATCCGCCATGACCAGCGTGCTGCCCGGACTTTTATCCCCTTTCCCGGGAAACAGTTCTGTCAAGGTTTGGTGAAGATCAATGACAGCCGCGCACATCTCGGCGGGCGACTGACAGGGCGGAACGGTTAAAAGCCTATCCATCACGGCCTCAGCCATTTCCCGACCGCGGGCATGACCGCCCATGCCGTCAGCCACCGCCAGACGGGCATATGTTGGCGGCCACGCTTTCACCCGCGTATTTGAAGGCTTTTTATTTTTG
>JAOZRC010000020.1:16810-18722 GCA_029940345.1 Desulfobacterales bacterium | reverse complement strand
TTTGAGTTGATCCTTTGCAAAATGTCAATTTCACGCTGAATTCTGGCCACTTTAAAAGGTATAGTCGAAGAAGTTTTCAATATAAATTTATCTTTTTTCGCTTTCGTTTTCATTGCTAAGAAAACTTTTCTTTGGCCTGATTCAACAATTTCTTCAACAGCCTGATAGCCGATTTCACAGTAGTCCAGGATTTCATTTAGTATTTGGATTTCCATTTATTTTACTTACCGTTTTTGACATCATGTAAGGTGTAAAAAAAATTGCCGCATAGTCATTTTATGATTGTATACTATGATGATTTGTATGTTGTATATAAGATTTATTTTTGATAATAATATCTGGAATTACTTAAAAAGTAAAGATATAATCCCATTTCAATCAGGTAGAGAGCAAAATACCATTCACAATGTCAATAATTGCACCAGTCTGCGTCGGCATTTTACCTGCCATTGCAGTGTAGCGGTCAACTACGCTCCTGATTCAAAGCCAGTCAAAATCAGGTTCAGAGATAACTACAAATACCAACAAATTTTTATCACCGCTTGTAGACGTCGGACATGCTGTGGTTGACCTTTTAACAACTTTTGAGGTTTGCGATGTTAGGCGTTGCAAATGATTGTGTGACAGGCATCCGCCCACCGTTTGACTCAGCTATTCACCGGCAGTAATAAAATCAAATAGAATAAATAATTGATCAAGGGTTGCGAAATGATAACCAAAGAAATAATAAAATCTGAAATTGATAGAATACAAGATCAATATCTCGAAATGTTATATCGTATTATAAAAGCTTTCGAAGATATGCCTGTATCTAAGCAAGATAATAATGAAATCAAACCTGATGAAAATATTAATATAGGAAAAAACGATTGGATTGCATTTGTTGAAAACACGTATGGATGCTTATCTGACGATCCTATAGAGAGGGGCGAACAAGGCGAATTTGAGATTCGGGAGGTTATAGATTGAAGTATCTACTTGATACGAACACATGTATAAAATATTTGAACGGAACATCAGAATCAGTTCGTAAGCACATAGAAAGAAGTCATCCTGAAAACATAGTTGTATGCTCCGTTGTAAAAGCTGAACTTTTCTATGGTTCCAAGAAAAGTAAGCATCCTGAAAAGAATTTACAAAATCAAAAACAGTTTTTGAACCGTTTCATTTCTTATCCGTTTGATGATGAAACAGCAGAAAAATATGGCAGTATAAGATCTGAATTGGAAAAAGCAGGTACTCCGATCGGCCCCAATGATTTGATGATTGCCGCCATAGCCATTGTACGAAATGCAAAATTAGTCACTCACAATGTAAGAGAGTTTAATCGAGTCGAAGGTTTATTATTGGAAGACTGGGAAATATAGAACAATTGCGAATCTTGTTAAAGAAGTAAAAATATCTGGTCCAATTGATTTTATAAAGGAATTAGAGAAATAATAACGGATACAGAGATAAAAGTAAAAGGTATTCAGATTTTAACAGAATATTTAGGTGCAATAGAAGCTGAGAGATTCGTAGCGTTGATCCAGAGAGAGCCTTTTGATTATACAAAATGGCAACGAAATCTCTGGAAAGATAAAACAGTTGAAGAATTAAGCCAAGAAGCAATGGAATTTAGAAGACAAAAAATGAGTAGCCCGTAGGCTGGGCAGAGGAACGAAACCCAGCATTTTAAATAAAGATCAAGTATGCAGATATGGCGAGAGATTGGAAGTATTCATCTTTAAAAAATCAGGAGTAGAATGAAAGGAGTCGTCAATCATGCAAACAATAATAACGATTGCTCAAACCACCGATACCCTTCGTGCATTGCCCGCCGAAAAACTTGCCGTCGTTTATGACTTTGTGTTATATATTTCTAAACGAGAGATTAAAGCAGCTCTGAATGAACCGGTAGCGAAATCATCAG
>JAOZRC010000020.1:0-16800 GCA_029940345.1 Desulfobacterales bacterium | reverse complement strand
TGTCGTGATTGGGCCAGACCTGAGGAGGACGCAGCACGGGCAAATTTGTAAAAGGCGATGTGATCACCACTCTGTTTCCATTTTCGGATTTAACGTCAAAACAAGGATAATATACAAAGATGATGAAGATATTCAAGACCATATTCAGGATCGACTATCCTTTGGCATATCGAATATTAGATAAACTTGGAGAGTATGCAGAGTTAATTCAATTAAAAACGAGCGCAGAACCTTTTACCAAAGGCAGTGCCAATATTAACTTATTGCAGCATTCTTTATCGCATACGGCAAAAATCGGAGAAAATATTTTTACGCTCAATCTTGATTTGAAAACCTTTAATGCCATCATAGAATTTCAAGACGGGCTTGACAGTGACAAACTTGGAAAGATTCCCCTGTTTGCATTGGCTGACGAAATAATCGAAAAACTCGAAGATGACCATAGCTCGAAATATAGACGCATCGGTTTAAGGAATTACATCATTATCGAAAGAGAAGAATTTGATTTTATAAAATTAAGAGATTACATTTGGGGTTGCAATACAGTCTTTGGCAATGCATTAAGCGGTCATTTTAAAGAGAAACAGGACATTGCGCTAATTTTCGAGTCAGAATCAGAAAATGAAGATAATATCAGGTTACAACTTGGCCCCTATCAGCATGCTGAAAGCGTTAAATATTTTTCTCTGAACAATGAGATCAAGGAAGGCTTGATTTTTGATATTGATATTTGGCAATCTGATATTTCGGTCCCCAAACTCAAGTTAGTCAATCTGATAAACGGTTATCAAAAGATTTACAACGAAATAGTGCAAAAAATCGAAACCCAAATAGCGGAGGTGCTAAAATGACATCATCTGCGGGAGCCAAAAGGTTCAATCCCACTTTAACCTCAGATGAAGAAAATGAGACGAGCAGGTATAATAATATTGATGTGGGGATCAGGGAAAACGAGGAGCAGAATATTTTGTTGGCAACTGAAGCCGGAACCGGTCATCAAAATGTAAGGTATATTAATATAAAGACAGCTCCCCAAGCGCATAATTATCCTCAAAAAGATATTGTATTGAACGAAGCAGAGGGCGTGATTGACCGAATCAATGATGATAACACGGTGAGAGTAAAATTATTTCCGGATAATTATGCCAATTTTCCTTCTATCATTTTTAAAAATGAAGCGTCAATCAAACAAGGCCAACACATTAAATATATGATCAAAAAAGATACTGAAGGTTATCGCTTTCAGGAAATTATTCTGATTGAGAATAAACAAGAGCACCCGGAAAAAGAGATGATACTGAACCTTTTGGATGATTTTAAATATAAAGATGTGTGAAATTGTAAATGTCAATTTTCTAAATGCCCAGGCAGGCGATTCAATTGTGATCGAATTTATCTCAGACACGAGCGAATATGTTGTCATTGATAGCAATTTGACCAAAATTGACTCTGATAAAATCAATCCGGCCTATAAGTTCTTAAAAAATAAAAATGTTGATACGATTAGCACATTGATCATTTCCCATCTGCATCAGGATCATTACAATGGTGTCGAATATCTGCTCGAAAACTTTGAAATCAAAAAAATTGTAATACCGCCTTTCCTAAGTGCTAAATCAAAACAGTATAATAAAATTCTTGATCGTTATAAGAAAAAAATAAGAGAATTTGTCGAACGCTGCTCCGATGACGATGTTTTTCAATATGGTAAAAGTTTAGCTTATTTGCTTCATTATGTTTCTAACAATGATGACAAAGTTGAAGAGGCATCCGGAAAAGAATCAATTTTAAGATTTCCCGGTGTTGAAGGTGTAAACGCCACTGTCTATCTACCTTTACGGAGGATCAAAGGTGTACTGCACAATTTAATTGATAACAATGATTATGACTTGAATAACTTCCCTGCTATGAATGATTCTTCTATTGCGTTTTGTTTAAACTGTTGCGGACATAAAATTTTGTTGACAGGTGACTCAACTTTTACGCAATGGCGCGAACATAAAAGGCAAATGAGTTGGGATAATATCACCAATTTGAATATTAACTCTTTAAAAGCGCCGCATCATGGGTCAAAATATGACAATAATGAAGAATTATATGAATATTGCTTTGATTTTAATGAAAATAGAGAAGCAAAGCATCTTTTTATTTCAGCAGACGGCGTCAGACATCCGGATAAAGAGGTATTTGATTTGATCAATAAATTTGAATTAATCCCGCATTGTACGAATTTTTCTAAATATTGCCTTCCTCCCAGCGTAGTTCAGTTTAAACCGATGACTGACATCCCTAAAAAAATGCGAACATTTTTGTTGAATTATGCTGAAAAATTAGCAATTCCATGCCAAGGAGATATCCTTCTGAGTATCAGCGAATCAGAGATTAAAATTACCAACAGTTCAGGAATGCCGTGTATTTATCGAACTGATTGGTAAAATATTTACAATTACCAGTTTTTCGCTCCCCATAAACCGGTTGCCGAACATATTGTACAAGACACAACAAATACGCGGAAAGGAGGGCAAACTGATGGCGGCAAAATCTGCGATTGAATGGACGGAGCAAACCTGGAACCATACAACAGGCTGCACCAAAGTTTCAACCGGATGCCAAAACTGTTATGCTGAAATTATGGCGCGTCGTTTGAAGGCGATGGGCGTAAAAGGCTATGAAAATGGCTTCACCCTTACGCTTCAGCCGTCACGGTTGCAAGACCCTTTTAAGCAGAAAAAACCGGCCGTATATTTTGTCAATTCCATGAGCGATCTGTTTCATGAAGATATCCCGGATGATTATATCCGTCAGGTATTTGAAGTCATTGAAAGTTCACCTCATCACACCTTTCAAGTATTGACGAAACGGGCCGAACGAATGGCCCGTTTCTTTGAATCTTATGATGCGCCGGAAAATGCGTGGTTAGGCGTTTCCGTTGAGGACCGCAAGTACGGTTTACCCAGAATCGCAGAGTTGCGCCGTATAAATGCCGCTATCCGTTTTCTATCTATTGAGCCTCTGCTTGAAGATTTGGGTGAACCTGACTTAACTAAGGTTCAATGGGTTATTGTCGGAGGTGAATCGGGTCCCAAGGCGCGTCTGATGCAATGGAAATAGGTTGAAGGCATCAGACGGCAATGTGAAGATGACGAAATTGCATTTTTTTTCAAGCAATGGGGCGGCTGGGGGCCTGATGGGAAAAAGCGTTCAAAAAAAGCAAACGGAAGACTTCTTGGGGGTCGAACCTGGGATAGTATGCCAAAGCTATGCTATACTCAATATCAAGGAATACGAGCAATGATAACGGATACGGAGATAAAAGTAAGAGGCGTTCAGATTATAGCAAAATATTTAGGTGCAATAGAAGCTGAGAGATTCGTAGCACTGATCCAGAGAGAGCCTTTTGATTATACAAAATGGCAACGGGATCTCTGGAAAGATAAAACAGTTGAAGAGTTAAGCCGGGAAGCGATGGAATTTAGAAGACAAAAAATGAGTAGCCCGTAGCGACTGTTATTAACATCATTAGCGTACAATCGTCACAAAAAGCAAGAAAACCATGGGAATCACTCAAAAGCTTTCTTTTTCGTAAATCAGCTTGGGCGTTTCCATAATCACGCGCGTGTCCGGCGGCACGGATTGAGTTACCCAGACATTACCTCCAATCACGGAACGTTTGCCGATAATCGTATCGCCTCCCAGGATCGTGGCGCCTGAATAGATGATGACGTCATCCTCTATGGTGGGATGGCGTTTTTTACCGCGGAATTGTTCGCCCGCATTTGGGGGCAATGAAAGCGCGCCTAACGTTACGCCTTGATAAATACGAACATTTTTGCCGATTTCGGTTGTTTCACCGATCACAACGCCGGTGCCATGATCGATAACGAAATATTCCCCGATTTCGGCGCCTGGATGAATATCGATGCCAGTCACACTATGGGCTTGTTCGCTCATGATGCGGGGAAGCAACGGTACATCTTTTAGATACAGCAGGTGGGCAACGCGGTAAACCATGATAGCGAAAACACCCGGGTAAGCGAAAATGATTTCATCGTAACTTTTCGCGGCCGGGTCGCCTTCAAAGAACGCACGCACATCCGTTGCCAACACCTGACGCAGTTTCGGAATGGCTTCAAAGACGTCTAGCACAATCTGATGACCTGATTCACCGCAATTGCTGCAGGATTGATCATAGCGTAAACAATCATGACGGATGCTATGTGTCACCTCATCTGATAGCAGGTCAAAGAGGAGCGAAACCGACTGCCCCATATTATATTTTATATTTGCCGGGTCCAGTTTTTGCCTGCCGAAATAGCCGGGAAACAGAATTTCCCTGAAGCGGTGAATGATATCTATAACAGCCGTCTCAGAATGCAGCGGTTCGTAGTCGATATGGCTGTAACAGGCCTCGTCATCACAACTGGCGATAATTTTTTCAGCTAAATCGGGCAGTCGCTGTCTGAAATTGAATGCGTTCGCAGCATCAATTTTACAGGCCTGATTCACCGTTTTGGGGTCTTGAGGCATTTTTGTTTTCTCCATACATATACTGATCTGATTTTGATTTTGATTTTTTCGAGATAAAGGAAAAATCAAAATTGGAATGTAATCGTTCACTCCCCCTGCGTGCAAACAAACGCGGGACAGCTTCCCGCGCAACACACTCACATGCGGCTGCGATCATCTAGAGCGGAAAGCCGTTCCGCTCAGAGGGGGAGTGAACGGTTACATTGGAACTGATCGTTACCGATTGAGAAAGTCATCTAAGTGGATGACCTTGGCGTCTTTATCTGAAGATGCCTTTATATTGGCCAAAGAGCCCCTGACTTTCACCTTGCGGAGTTCGTCAATGGTATCTTGCAGTTCCGGATCTTGTTCAATCAGTTCTTTTATCTGTTGATTTAATTCGTTCCATTTTACATCGAGATCATCCGTATCAATGACAATATTACCCAGGCAACCTAACAGACCAATCAAATGAGATACAAATCCGAAATGAGTGACGCCCTGGAGATAGTAGGGGCAATGGCACCAGAGGCTAAGGCATTGAAAGGATTTGCGGGCGGCTTGTGCCTGTATGATTGAATGAATGGATCCAGGGCCGTGATAGTTAATCAGTTTAACAGACCTGGAATGCAATTGATCCAAAAGAGCCCTATCTGTTGCCGTCGCGGAAACGATGCGATCCGTTGGAAGGACACTGTCATACATACTTCCCAGCGTGACAATAGTTTCTACGTTCAATTTTTCACACAGCGCGAAGAGTTCTTCGGTAAATTGAAACCACCTGAGATTGGGTTCATCCGCTTCCAGGACAATCAGGTCATGGCCGCCACCGTCAAATCGGGCTGCAAAAAAAACGCCTTCCGGTGGGCGAAATTGTTGCAAAACGCCGTTTTTAATTTTTACAGTGGGGCGTGCTTGGTCATAGCGATAAAAGGTGTCGCCATCCAGACGGGCAAAAAGATGCGCTTTAAGCCGTTGAGTCAGATACGCCGCAGTGCCTCGCGAAATGTTCAACGCATTGCCCCAACCGTCAAACCCCAGGATAAGGAGAGGACGGTTAAGCTCAGGCCATTTTTTGATTTTAATTCCTTGTACACTCATACGAACAATTTTATATCTGTTTGCCCAAATGTCAAGATGATTATTGTATTCCAATATCCCGCGCAACATGGGTATCGCATTTGTTTCCGCTTCGATCACGACCTATCAAAAAGGCTCTGAAAAATACCGTTATGGAATTGAAAACGATATTTTAGCAGTGAAGTCGTTTTTTCATTTGGAATATGCCTGAAAAAATGGTATATTGAAAATCTTTATGAAATGTCATCGTCAAGAGGGTCCCCTTTTAAGAAATTGTAACCTGATATTTGCCCTATCCGATGCGCAGACTTTAGCTTGCCGGTTCCGCCATTTGGGAGCGCATGCTAGCGCTTACACTCCTAAAAACAGGGACATTATTTCCGAGATAACCCAATTTGGACAAGCACTCGTATGAAAATTACCGATATTCTGAAAAAAGATATGATTTTAAATGACCTGCAAGCACAAGAAAAACAGGGCATTCTCCAGGAACTGGCAATTGTAGCGGCTCCTGCCGCCGGTTTACCCGCGGATGAGATTTTAAATGTGCTAATGGACCGGGAAAGAATCGGAAGCACCGGTCTGGGCGGCGGCATCGGCATTCCCCACGGAAAAATCAAAGACCTGCAAAATCCGGTGATCTGTTTGGGCTTGAGTCGCCAAGGTGCCGATTTTGAGTCCATGGATGGATTGCCGACCCACATTTTTATCCTTCTTTTAACGCCGGATAATTCGGCTGGTTTGAATTTAAAACTGCTCGCCCAGATCAGTCGGATGCTTAAAAATGATCCTTTTAAAGAAATCCTTCTCAATGCGGCCAGCCGTGATGAAATCTATGCCGCCATTGAACAGGAGGATGAAGAATTCTAAATTGTTGCAATTTTTGTACCCCCCTGAGCGGAACGGCTTTCCACTCTACATTAGCGCAACCGTGTGTGAGGGTGTAGCGCGCGGGAAGTTGTCCCGCGTTAATTTACACGTAGGGTGAGTGAACGGTTACATGGTTAACCCATGCCTCATTACGGTTAAATCAGCGAAGCAATTGCAAAGCGATCCGGCAATACGTTTCCACACCGTTAAGCAGGATATCTTCATTAAAGTCAAATCTGGGATTATGAATCGGTACACCGTCTTGTTTGCCAACGCCCAGACAGAAAAAGCAGCCTTGAGACTGCTCCAGGAAATACGCCATATCTTCCCCCCCCATCGTCTTGGCAGGCTCCACTACGTTCGCTTGGCCCACGACTTCAGCCGCGCAATCGCGTACGACATCAGCCATAAAGGCGTCGTTAATCAGCGGCGGGTACCCTTTGCTGAAATTTAATTCATATTGAGCGCCCATGGATTGGCATACTCCGCTGATAATTTGTTCAAGCCGTTGGGGCCATGAATTCCAAATCTCGCGGTCAAACGTTCGCGTGGTGCCGCACATCTCCGCCGTATCCGGAATAATGTTAAAATTAGATCCGGCTTGAAATTGACCGACGGTTACTACGGTGGGATTTAATGGGTCAGCCTGACGACTGGTAATGCGTTGCAGGGCGTTCACCACCTGACACCCTACTTCCAGGGCGTCAACGCACAAATGCGGCATCGCCCCATGACCACCCCGTCCGATAATTTTAAGGTCAAACCGATCCATAGCCGCCATAAGCAAACCGGTTTTAACACCGATGCATCCTTCAGGAACATCCGGCCATACATGACAGCCCACGGAATAATCGACTGTGGGATGTTGCATCACGCCGCTTTCGATCATGGGAAGCGCCCCGCCCGGGCCCTCTTCGGCCGGTTGAAAAAGAAATTTAAGCGTGCCTTTGAACTTGTCTTTAAGCCGATTGAGTACGGTGACGGCACCGAGCACCATCGCTATGTGGGCGTCATGTCCGCAGGCATGCATCATCCCATCATGGGTTGACGAAAACGCCAAACCGGTCGCTTCGTTAAGCGGAAGGGCATCCATGTCAGCGCGCATCAACAAAGTCGGTCCGGCGGGGTCTGTTCTCAAAAGGCCCACAACACCATGTTGAGCGATTCCTGTTTGCACATCCAGCGCTTCATTCTGCAAATAATTCACAATATATGACGATGTTTTAACTTCATTATAGGCGATTTCGGGAATCTGGTGTAAATCGCGGCGTGTATTAATAATCTGATCTTTGTAGGTGTTTACAAGTGTTTTTAAATCCATCGGTTAGCTCCACCTGGTAAATTATACTAAAATGTGGGCATCCTTCATAATAGCTTAAAAGTAGTTTACACTTTCATGGGGAGTGCTGAACCGAAGGTTTAGCAAAGGCCAGCGTAAACGCTAAACCTTCGGTTCAGCACTCCTTTAAAGTGTTAAGCGGAAAATGAAGGATGCCAAAATGTGTTCAATTTAATGACTTACTGTTATTGAAACATTTGGCCAAAAGCCAAATAAAAAATGTCCGGTGTCATTATAAATGTTGAATAAGATAAATGTAAGTCGGCATTTTACTGTAATTTTTCAATTCGATAAATTTTTTCTGAAGACCTCTTTTGGGGCCGCAGGCTAACAAGGGAGATATATAAATGGCTCCCTTGGAATAGTGCCTGGCGAGTTTATCCCCGGTCATATATTTAAATGATTTTATATGACTGTCTGGAAGTTCATCACTTAGAACAAAATTGGATGTCATCTCAATATTCGGATATGTTTTATTAACAACGGCCATTTGGGAAAAAATTTTTTCAACCGCATCAGCTGACACCGGTTTTTTCAACTGATCTAAAGTGGCCTGATCGAATGATTCCAGGCCGATATTGATATAGGTGTAATATGGCAGCAGATTGATGACTTTAAATATTTCCGTATCCGCTTTTAAAAAGGAGCCGATGCTGGCGAACAAAAAAAGGCGCGGGCGCTTCATATTTGAGTTTTGAAAATTAAAAACATCATACGCTTTTCGGGCCGTATTGGTAATCAGATCAATATCAGCATTAAAGGCGTCATTTTGACCTAAAAAGACCGAATTATAATTTTTCAGATCATTTCCATAAAAATCATAGAGATCGGTAATTTGGCACTGAATGTTACGATAGGAACGCTCTTGAAAATCATGCCCGGTTTTTACCGAACAGAAGGCGCAATTATAAATGCAGCCATCGGCGATGATAATGGGGATGACATCATAGTCGGTGTGCCGGGTGTCCGGCGGAAGAACCGGAATACTTCCGCCCAGAATTGAACTGAGTTTATAGGCTTTCAGCTTTAATGCAGTGCCATTGGCCTTTTTTATCAGCTTGAGGCAATTCGCGACCGAAGTGGACATATCGTTGCCATTGCTCCGGTTTAACTTCACGATCAATTTTTCATACGAACGGATCGCTTTTTGGGAAATATCCCGATAAGGCGTCGTGATTTTGAAAACCGGGTTGTCCCTATTCATAAAACAGGGCAGATAAAATTCCCCCATATAGGCGTCAAGGCCGCGATAACCGCCGGCTGAATAATACACCCATTCGTTGCGCACCGTTCGTTTTAACCACTCATTGGGTTCAGGCCAAGCTTGTCCGAGACCGCGAATAAATTTGATTTCACCGTTTAAATTAAACTGAAAAATATAATCCGTTGTTTTGATTTCAGTATAGGTTCCGTAACGCACCGGAAAACTGACTTTGGTGTAGCAGTCGGTGCCCTTACGGTTTACCGAAATGATAAGATCATCAATTGTGATTGTTTCCATTGTCAGATGTCAGATTTCAGGTGTCAGAAGAGTAGAACCTGAAACCTTTTCACTATAAAATCAGCTCACCCGTTCGATCCGTATGATAACCGCCCAAAGCCAGAACCCGCTTTTTAAATTCGGAGCTTGCGATCGTATCCAGAAGCACACGAATCATATCGGTTTCAAAATAGCAGCTTGGAATTACCAGCTCATACTGTTCGGTGACAACGGGGATAAAATCCAAACAGAGCGCCTTGGCAGCCGCATAAACGCCTAATCCGACATCACTGGCACCGCTTAATACGGCAACGGCCACCGACATGTGCGTGAATTCTTCATTGGTGTACCCGTTGATATCACGAGTGTCTATATTGAGTTCTTGAAGTCGATAATCAAGCAACACGCGGGTTCCCGAGCCCCTCTGTCGATTAATGAGCCTGATATCTTCCCGGCGCAGGTCTTCAAACGATTGGATATTCTTGGGATTTCCGGCTGGAACGATCAGTCCTTGTTCGCGGCAGACCAGGTGGACCAGTTTGACAGGTATATCGGGCAGATACCTTTTAATATAGGAGATATTATAGGAGCCGTCTTCGGTGTCGATAAGGTGCGTGCCGGCAACATGACACCCACCTTTTTTGATAGCCATCAGTCCCCCGAGACTTCCCACATGGCCAGACGAAAGTGTCAAATCAGGTCGACGCGCTTTGATCATGTCGGTTAGAACATCTAAGGTGTTGTCATGACTGCCCACCACCACAATCGTATTGTCAATGGCCTGTAAGGGACGCAACAGCTCGGCCTGAGCTGTTTCATCAGCGCTGATTCCTTCGGAATTGTTCGGAATTCGTAAAATACCATCGGCATCGGTCAATGATGTGATGCATCCGGCACCCCTGGGAAGCGGTGTGGCAACTATTTTTTGATCAACTTTGCCCAACTTGACGCGTACAAATTCCTCGACGCCAAGTTTGGATGCTATTTTTTTGCTGGGTGTGACGGTTGCCAGATCTCTTTTCTTTTCGGTTTGCCCAAGCATTTGGCACATCAGCGGATAAACAAATTGTTCAAAAGCAATAATGGCCGAAACGGGATAGCCGGGAATACCAAAAACCGGTGTTTGCTCTATTGCGCCGATAATTACCGGTTTGCCCGGCATAATTGTGACGCCATGAACCAAAATGGTCCCCAGCGATGTGAGTACGTGCTTGGCATAATCTTCAGACCCAGCCGACGAACCGCCCAAAATAAGAATCATGTCAAAAGCGCTGTTCACCGCATCTTGCACCGTCAGTCTGATTTTAGCTTCATCATCGCGTAAATAGTCGCGTCGTTCATATTCGCCGCCGTTGGCTTCGATCAATTTGCCCAGCACATAAGAGTTGGTTTCAATCACCTGGCCCGGTTTCAGTTCAGGTGTAAAACCGGGGTCCTTTGGCATGGCTGTCCAATCAACCAGCTCGGATCCGGTGGGAATAATCAAAATTTCAGGTTTTTGGCGAACTTCGACTTCAAAGACCCCGGCTGTAAGCAAGGCCCCTACGCAGTAAGGCGTCACTTTATGGTTTTGGGGAAAAAGAAGCTCGGTGGCAACGATATCTTCCCCCATTTTGCGAACATTTTGCCAAGGGAAAACCGGTGCTTCGATAATAATACGGCGATCGTCGGGCGCTTGAATATGTTCAATCATGATCACCGCATCGGTGTTCGTCGGCATCACATGGCCGGTGTTTAAATAAAAAGCGTCCTTGCCAACGATCAGTTCTTTAGGGCTTGTTTCACAGGCACCGAAAGTGTTTACCGCTTTCACCGCAACGCCATCCATGGCCGCAGCATGAAAATGAGGGGATGACAGTTGCGCAACTACCGGTTTGGCCAATATGCGGCTGACCGCATCCGGCACCGCGAGTCTTTCACTGGCCAGTTTGTCTGACAACGCAAACTGTTTCTTCAATAATTCCCTGGCTTCTTTCAGCGTCTTCATTTTCAGATAGATATTTCGTTTTGTATTCATTTTTTGTATCATTTGTCAGATCGAAGTTTTGAGCCCAATAAATTATGTATAAACTCACCCAGTTGAAATTGATAGTCCGGAACCAAATTTAAAAATCGGCAACCGTTTAGTTCATAATTTAACGCCCCCATATAGGTTGACCATTGAACCACCATATCCACATCATTGATATCTTGTAAAAGCGCTTCGCCTTCAATTTTTAAAAGAATCAGATGAGTCCCCTTTTTAATAGGGGCATACTCTTTTTCAGAAAAATAAAAACACAATCCCAATTCGCTAATATTGGCGATATTGACTTTTATGGGCGTATTGGCTTTCCGAGCAATGCGCATCTGAGCGGTCAGTTGCTTGTCCGGTTTGAAAGAGACACGCGGCTGTTGCCTTTTTTCAGTTGTTTTTAAACGCATTCGACCTCCTGCTGTATACAACCGTTTTTTTGTCTGAACATATATAAGGTGTTTCTCCCTGGCAGCTATATCAATGTCACCGAAACGACTTCACCTTGCACCAGTCCTTCCGTATTCAGATCAATTGCAACCAGAGCGTCCGCCTGAACCATTGTATTCAGCAAACCTGATTTGCCCAGCACGGGTTCAGCCCAAAGGACGCCGCTTTTATCATGTAAACGAACGCGCAAATAATCATTACGACCTTGCACGGATGATACATTCCTGGATATTCGAGCGGTAAGTTTATTTATTTTTTTATATCCAGGGGCGAGACCGCTGATATGTTCGATAAACGGACGCACCACAATTTCAAAAACGATCATTGCGGACGTGACCTGACCGGGTATCCCCCAAATCGCTTTATCAGCCACTTTGGCCAAAATAGTCGGTTTTCCCGGGCTGATATCAATGCCATGGACTTTTATTTCAGAAGCAGGCAACGCCTTCAGAACGTCAAGTGTATAATCGCGTTTGCCAACGGAACTGCCCCCTGAAATCAGCACCATATCGGTGTGTGCCAAAGCGTCAGCGCAAACTTGAAAAAGCTCATCATAATTGTCCCTCACGATACCGTAGTCAACGGAAGTGCCGCCCACTTTGACAATCAGACTGGCGAGCGTGTAGGAGTTTATGTTTCTGATTTCACCGACTCCGGGTTCTGCGTTTATCGGAACCACTTCATCGCCTGTGGAAATCACACCGATCACAGGTTGCCGATAGACATTGATTTTTTCATTGCCGAAGGCAGCTAAAAGCCCTATTTCCTGGGGACGTAAAAATTGTCCGACCGAAAGAAGGGTCTCATTTTTGCTGAAATCCTCGCCTGCTTGCATCACATTTTGTCCCGGCGCGATGCTTCGATATACTTCGATGGTTGTATCATCCAATTCTTCGGTGTGTTCGATCATAACAACACCGTCAGCGCCTTTGGGGAGCATTCCGCCTGTGGCAATTTTACAAGCCTCTCCGGGTTTGATTAGAAAAGATGGAACCTCTCCCATGGCCACGGCCCCGATAACGTTCAAAAATGCGGGGCTCCCTCCTGAAGCGCCGAAAACAGAAGAAGCGCATATCGCGTAGCCATCCATAACAGAACGAGAAAAGCTAGGCAAAACGGCATCGGCAATGATATTTTCGGCCAGATGCCTATCAACAGCATCTGTCAGCGCGATTGTTTCAATTTCGACCGTCGGAAATTCAGCACAAAGTTCCAGCACCTGATTCAAATTCGACACTTTAAAAAAATCTTTCATGTGATTACTATTTCAACTCTTTGTTTAGGAATGGGGAAGTTATTTCGTCCCCGTTACTTAGTTCTATTCTGACCTGATTCAATAAGTGGAGGAAAAATTATTTCATCCCTGTGGCTAAAGTCATTAGCAAAAGTATCCAAATAGCGTATTCCTGATCGAATTACAACAGATATCCCCTTTTTGCCGTTAACCTTAGATTTCATCCAATCGAAGTCATCATGTTCTCTGTAACAATATAATTGCAAAATAATTATTTATAAGCTTTAAAATTAAAGCATTTTAAGCTATACTAAGTAACCGTTCATAAGTTTTCCGGTATTTAGCCCAGATTATTCTAACAACAGTGGCGAAAAGCACCATAAAACTTATGGTCGGTTACTTATGTCTTTAAGTGTATTACATCTAAATATGGAATCCTTCATAAGTCAGTTTACACTTTTACCAGTAATTTTAGATTCAGGCATCTGTGATGAATCCTAACGCATTCTTTCAGATTGCGAGATCGCGCTGTACAAACTGAAAGTCTATTGAAATTGTTATGTTGCCTCATTGCGAAAAAAGTGTAAACCACTTTTAGCCCTATATGAAGGATGCCGTAAATATCAATAATAATATTGTTATCGGCGGATTTATCCCTAAAAGAGAAATTTAAATAAAGATTTATAAAACACTCCCCCTTTTATTTATTAAAGTTCCCTATCTGATGAATACGCCCCATATTATCTGTAAAATCCTTAAATAAATTTTAAGTCAAAAGGAGGTCTATGACAAAAGAAACTGAATTACAACCACCGTTTATACGCGCTGAACAACCTGATTTCTTAACATCTGTCCGTTTTGACAGTTTCGATTTGCCTGAAGCGCTCATAGCCGGTTTGACCGAAGCGGGTTTTATCAACTGCACACCGATCCAGGCGCAAACCCTGCCGCTGTCTCTCGCCGGCAAGGATGTGGCCGGCCAGGCTCAGACAGGAACCGGCAAAACCGCGGCGTTTCTGGTAACCGTTTTTGCCCAATTGATCGCTTCACCGGAACACAAACCGGAGCTGCCGTCAGCGCTCATTGTTGCCCCAACGCGCGAATTGGCGCTTCAGATTTTTGATGAAGCCGAAATTCTTTGCCGACATACCGGTTTGCGTCAGGCGATTGTGATCGGAGGCATTGATTATCAAAAGCAGGCGGATCAATTGCGCCAAGGCGCAGATATTGTTATTTGTACACCCGGACGCATTATTGATTACCTTAACCAGGATATTTTTAAAACATCGGCGATTCGTATCGTGATCGTTGATGAAGCCGATCGCCTTCTGGACCTCGGCTTTGCCAGGGACATGCGCTATATTTTAAGCCGCCTTCCTCACTATGACCAACGTCAAACGCTTCTGTTTTCGGCAACCCTGTCCCACCGTGTGATGGAAATGACGTATGAATATATGAATGTTCCGGAATCTGTCTCTGTCACTCCCGAAGAAATGACAGTGGAAACGGTTGAACAGGTTTTATATCATATAGAATCGGATAAAAAATTAGCCCTGCTTTTGGGTTTGGTTGAAAAAGAGGAATGGAGCCGGATGCTCATATTTATGAACACAAAGGTCGGCGTGGAATGGCTTTCCAAAAAGCTCCAAGGTAACGGGCTGCCCGCTGAAGGTATATCTGCGAACCTGACTCAACCTAAGCGTCTGCGCCTCATGGAGCAATTCAAAAATGGCAAAATTAAGATCCTGGTGGCAACGGATGTGGCTTCACGCGGCATTCACGTTGATAACATCACCCATGTCATCAATTACGATCTTCCCCAGGATGCTGAAAACTACATTCATCGAATCGGTCGTACGGCCCGAGCCGGCCAAAGCGGGCGTGCTATTTTATTGGCATGCGAAAGATATGTTTTTCATCTTGAGCCTTTAGAAAAAATGTTAGGCTATAAAATTCCTGTCGTATGGCCCGAAGATAGCCTGTTTTCAGATGATCAATGCGGCCCGGTAATTATTGAAAAAAGAGAGTCACGAAGCAAGACGGGGGGCGAACGCAACGGCGAAGCGTCTAAAAAATCCGCGGCATCCAAACGAAGTTCCGCCCAAAAGGAAAAATCTCCTGTTGGTAAACGGATGCGCCCAACCTGGAAAAGGCCTTCTAACCACTTTCCCGGCCAGTTTTTTGGTTTTAAACCAGCCAAGACGACGGCGTCTAAAGCGAAACCCGCACCTCCGAACGCCTCTGACACGAATAATCATAAAGCCTCTTCAGATGAAAAAACGGATATGCCCAAGAAAACCAAAAGAAGGCACCGACGCCGAAAAAAACGAACAACGTAAAAAACACTTTCTGTTTTGCGGCAAGGTGTAAATATAACACTATAAACCCCTTGCCGCGTCTTGAATACGAGCCGACTGATATTTATCCTGGGGCCTGCGCAATATGGATAAATATCTGTTTCCACTTCCCTTATTTTGACATCTCAACATTGATAACGGCTTTATTGATCATATTGTCAAGTTTGAGCATCAGATTGGAGATAAGCTTTTTTAATTTTTCCGGTTGGGCATTCCATTCACTGACTAAGCGATCCGTATCAAGAAGGCCGACTGAAACCGGTCCGTCAGCGACTGTTGAAACAACTTGTGACTGCTCTCCCTGTTTCAACAGCCCCATTTCACCAATAAAATCTCCTTCACTTAATGAATCTATGGTGATTAAACCCTTTGAACCGCGTTTCTTAATTTTGGCTTTACCTTCAAGGATAACATAAATCCGGTTCGTAGTAGCACCTTCTTTATTTAATACCGCCTTGTTCGGAAACGTTTTTTTTTCAACCAAATAGTCTGATATATCCGGATTGATTGTCATGGATGCCATCCCCCGTCATTGAATTAAAAAAAATCCCAGATGCTTTTTATCCTCGCTCGTCATATTGATAAACGACATCCCGATACGAACTGAGCCTTTACTTGCGCCCTTATCCAAGTTAGAAATGACGGCGGTGATTGTTAATTCCTGATGATCCGTCAGATATATATTCAGTATAAATTCATCTCCGGGTATGTGGGAAATATCGACTGCATTCAACGCATGCACTTGAATATGCAAGCCGCCCCTGCTGATATCAATAATCCGGCCTTTTACTTTGATACTCTCCGGGTTGTCCAGTGGTTGATAGAAGACTTCCAGGTCAACTTTTTTGCGATAGTACTTGCGATTTTCTTTACGCTTAACAGGTATTTTTTTAGTCGAATCGGTTTCCGCTGTTTCTTTGCTGAATTTTAAAACGATGGTATTCATCCGAACCAGGCGTTTTATCGCTTGTCCTGAAATCAGCTTAAAAATAGCAGGTATATTTTGGTACTCATTTTTTATTATGAGAGGATGCCATGCTTCGATAACACAATCTTCAATTGCCCGTGCAGAGGCCGTTCGAGGCGCAGTGTCTCCGGAAAGAAAAGACATGCCACCAATAATATCACCAGGTCCCTGGGTGGCAACTTTAACCTCTTTTTTACCCGCATTGATAAAGATATCAACCTTGCCACTTATAATTGTATAGATAGAAATTCCGAAATTTCCCTCTTTGATTATCAAGTCGCCTGGGGCATACTCAAGGCGAACAACAGCAGGAAAATTATTTGTTTTCATTTTCTATGGCTCCTTTTGATTTTCAGAGCGAGCCTGAATGCTGGGAGCCTGTTTGAAAAGTCTGGCTACCATTATAAAGCAGGACATCAATAAATCGGTTTTCGGAAGTTATAGTTTATTCGGCATCCTTCATAAGACAGCTAAAGTAGTTAACACTTTTTCGATCTGTTCAG
>JAOZRC010000422.1 GCA_029940345.1 Desulfobacterales bacterium | reverse complement strand
AAATATTGCCCCTGACGCCTATCGTGATCGGCGGTGATGATGTAACTTTTGTTTGTGACGGAAAATTGGGCATCTATTTTTCCGAATTATTCATCAAATCTTTTGAAAACAAGCAGGTTAGCGATCATAAAAAACTGTCAGCATGCGCCGGCATTGCCGTAACCAAAGTGGCTTACCCATTTTACAGAGGGTATCAGATGGCCGAAGAACTATGCAACAGCGCAAAAAAGTTAAACGATGGCAAACATGAACCGGCAGATCTTATTTCTGGCCTTGATTTTCAAATTTCGATGGGCGGAATATTCGGGTCTCTGGATGATATACGCAAAAAGCACTTTCAATCCCCCCAGATTCCGCAAGGTGATTTGCTTTATCGTCCATATAAACTGGTTCCGGCAAAAACCAAAGATAAAAACAGCCTGGAACTGCTCCTTCAAAAAACCGCTGAACTCAGGAAGAATTTTCCAAATAATAAAATCAAAGAACTCAGGGAAAATCTGACGCTTTCAAAACAAGTTGGAATGCGGTTTGTCAAAGAGATGAAATGTCGAGGTAAACGCTTGCCGGATTTACCTTCAAGAAATTATGCTGAAGCACTTTTTGAAAACAGTAAAACACCTTATTATGACATGATTGAGTTAAACGAGTTTTATCCTCAATTTGCAATGGGAAAAGGAGGACGGTAATGCAACCTTATAAGTTGAAACTTGAACTTTTGTCGCCAGCCCTGGTCGGCTCAGGCCAAGGCTTCGGTGCGGTCATTGACACGGATATCGTCTTTGATGAAGTCGGTATCCCTTTTATTCCGGCCAAACGGATCAAAGGCTGTCTGCTGGATGCTTTCAAAGAAGTCGAAAAAATGTGTGGAATCTCTGAAATCTTTGATATTCAGTGTAAGGATATATTTGGCAAGACCGGTTCTGAAAAATCCGCTCCCGTATATTTTTCAAATCTGTTCATTGAAAACTATGAAACCAATAAAGTATGGTTGCAATATTATCTTTCAAACAAAAAATATAACAGCATCCTTTCAACAGACAGTATTTTGGAAACATTTACGGAAATTCGACAACAGACCGCCATTGATAAAGATGGCGTCGCATCCGAACATTCTTTGAGAACCAGCCGGGTTGTTCAAAAGGGGTTTGTCTTTTTTGGCGATATGCATATTGAAAATCCGAGCAGCGAAATATTGGACGCTATCGCGCTTGCCTGTATGAATTTCCGTCATTTTGGCACTCAAAGGAATCGCGGGTTCGGTGAAGTCCGATGCTCGCTATTGGATAACAAAAAGGAAATTTCAATTCAGAAAAGATTGGAGGCCTTATGCATCAATTAAAATACAGAATAAAGAATCTGGCACCGTTGGTGATTTCAGCAAGACATGGTGATAACAATATGGTGTCAACCCATAGACATATTCCGGGAACATCAGTTCTTGGTTTACTGGCTGCCAGATTTCTTAAAAAAGAAAAGGTTGCGTCTGAAACGGCCTGTCAAAATGATTCTTTTCGACGTTTTTTTCTGGACGGGCAACTGAAATTCGGTAATGCCTTTATCCTATCCAAAGACAAAGACGGTGATGAATATCTTCATTATCCAACTCCGTTTTCCATCCAAAAAGAGAAGCGAGGAGAAGGCATATATGACCTTCTTCTTCTTGAAGACGATGAAGAGCCGGATCAACCCACCAAATCCGTTAACAAATTCTGTCATTTGAAAGACAAATATATCAGGGTTCAGGATGTTGAAAACGGTTTGAATTTCCATCATGCCAGAGACCCTGAAACCGGTGCGCCCAAAGAAGGAACTATCTTTAATTATGAATCCGTTACTTCCGATCAGGAATTTGAAGGGACTATTTCAGGGAGTGCGGATGATCTGAATTCGCTATTAAAAATTTATGGCACTGGGTCATGGACGGGGTATATCGGGCGATCAAAAAATGCCCAATACGGAAAAATTCGATTTGAAATTAAAAATGATACACCGCACACCGTCAGTTATAACGGATGCAACAGCACGGAAACCGCTTTAACGCTTCTATCAGACACCATTGTCTATAATGCTAACGGCTTTTCATGCACCGATAAAGACGTTATGGCACAATATCTTGGTGTAACCGTTAAAAAGGCTTTTTTCAGAAAGGGCGATACGGAAAATTTTGTGGGTGTATGGCGCTTAAAAAAACCTTCTGAAAACTGCTTCCTGGCCGGTTCAAGTTTTTTGCTTGAAATAGCGGATGCAGACAGACCGAAACTGGAAGCCTTTCAAAAAACAGGAATCGGTGAACGCACCCACGAAGGTTTTGGCCAATGTATTTTTAATTGGCAACAGGAAGATGAATTGCAAGATCAGCCTTGGGAAGCGCCCACACTGCAAAAACCAGCAACGCCTATTCCGGCCGCAACACAAACGATTCTGGAAACGCTTGTCAAAAAGGCCATTCGTAAACAAATTAAACTGGATGCTATGATAGATTTGAACACTTTTGAAAGTGAAGCCAAAAAGTATAAAAGCGTTCTGCTCCCGTCAAATTCTCTTATCGGAAGACTCGGTTCTATGATTGGTTCCATGGACAGCCAACGATTCAAGGATATATTAAAAAACGATAAAAATCTTAAAGGTAAAAAACTACGCCAAACAGCCATTAAACAGCTTGATCGTTGCCGTAATAAAAATTTAACTTTGATAAATTTTTTAATCGCTAAAACTGTTTCAATTGAAAAAATACTGGAACAGACAACTTTGGCCGATGTCAGACAATTGTGCGAAGAGATAGGTTTTTCAATAGAAATGGACAAGGCTTTTGAAGAAGAACTTTACCGTGTATATTTTTCCACTTTTTTCTCAATGATGCGAAAAGCAAAACGGCAGGAGGAAAAAAATGAATCCAAAAAATAGCAAGCGTGCAGGCAAAATATTGCTGCAAGGACAAATCAAAACGACTTCTCCGCTACATATCGGATGCGGTTCCGATGAACGCAGTGATATGGATATTCTGCTTGACAGCAATGATCGGCCTTATATTCCGGCAACCGCTTTGATCGGTATTTTAAGACATCGTATTACGCCTGATAATTCCGATTTCGATAAAGAGATATATTATGAATTTTGGGGTTTTACGAAAGATAATAAAGGTAAACAAAGCGCCCTGAAATGCTCGGATCTGCTTATCATAACTGAATCGCCGCGCCTTATTCGCGACGGCATACGAATAAATCATAAAACCGGCATGGTTTATGACAAAGGTAAATATGACTATGAAATTCTGGAACGCGGCGCGGCCTTCAAACTCAATCTTGAAATAGATTATTCTTCATCAAATCAGAATTTTGTAAAAAAAATGGCCGCCACGATTTATGGTCTTCTTAAAAACGGCACAATCAGACTCGGTGGAAAAACCAACAGCGGATTTGGAAAATTCAGTTTGATTGAAGCGCAAACTCAAATCTATGATTTTGATTTTTCAAATAAAAAAGATGTATATTACTGGCTTACCGGAAATTTAGCGAACAAGAAAACAATGGATATGGCATTATTGAACAATCGTTTTAAAACAACATCTGCCAATCTGTTCAGAATTAATGCGACTCTGGATTTAAAAAATTCTCTGATCATTCGTTCATATCCCGGCGATCCGGAAATGCCTGATGCGGTTCATATTAAGTCTGGTAATGATCCCGTTTTGACCGGCACATCACTCAAAGGAGCCATACGGGCAAGAGCGGAACGAATTGTAAACACAATTGGGCAATCGGACGAGTTTATTAAAAATCTTTTTGGTTATGTTGAAATTGATGAAAACGACAAGCTGGAAAGAGCGCGTAAAGGCAAAGTAAGAGTGAATGAAACGGTTATGCCCCGCTTTATCGCGGAATTACAGAGTCGCATAAAAATTGACCGATTTACCGGTGGAACTATTGAATCGGCTCTTTTTGACTCAATGCCCCTTTTTATAAACAAAAATAAGAAGGTAAGAAATATTATTATTGAAGTGCCAAAATGTTCAAACGCCCAAGCCGGCCTGCTTCTTCTGGTACTCAAAGATTTATGGCGCGGTGATTTGGCGGTCGGCGGTGAAAAAAACGTTGGCAGAGGAGTTTTTAAAGGATTTCAGGCAACTATTAAATGGAATGATGAAAAACCTATAATTTTGGAAGAGAATTTAAGTCAAACCGCTCCAGAAACCAAAGAAAAATTGCAGGGTTTTGTTGACGCTTTTGTTAAGGAGGTCAGACCATGAATACAAACAAATTGGAATTTAAAAAAATAGGTTCTGCAATGGAACCATACAATAATATCAAATCCGGCGAACTGATGACGATTCTTAATGCAAAAATTACTGAAACAGCGTTTGCCGTTGTATTTCTTGATGACAGGGTGCTGATCGGAACATTGGAAAACAATAATTTTCATTTTTTTGATAATCAAACCGTTGAACCGAAATATATTCAACGCATCCGTGTTTTTGACATGAATCGTGAGTTCCATGCCTGGCGATCCCGCGGCTGTCTGAAAGGACGTTTAAGAATCGATAATGATAAGGATGATGATGTTGATGTAGTTGTTGCCAAACAGGTGTTATTTGGTACAAAAGATAAAGCTCGGTCTGACGGATTTACTGAAATATGGGAAGACCGCGGCACACGCCTCATTTTGCCGTTCAGCAATTTAACTGTTGACAAACAAGGCAACCGAATTTTTATTTTGACACATAACTATATAGACTATAACACCGCGGGTCAGGCGACTTATACGGATTGCCGCTTTGTCAGTTTTGCAGACTCCAAAAAAAAACTAAAATAAAAGGAGGATAGGTATGGTACAGGGTAAACTGGATGTTACAGAAAAAAAAGAAAAAAAAATTATTGTAAATGTCCTCTTTGAAAATAAAAAAGGGAAGCAAACTCAAGTACCCGTACAAAATTCCGGTATAACGGATTTAACTTTAAGTGGGAACGATATTGAATTTGAAATGGCAAAAGGACAGGTAGTAAAAATTATGTGTAAAGATAAAGAGATTTTTTCGAAAAAGCAGCATATCCAATCCGCCAGAAATCATTTTCCCAAAAAACAATATGCCTCTACAAGACAAAACGCGTCAAACTATAATACCAAGCCCCAAACTTCCGGCCAACTTGATATAAATCATGTCAAATATGTAAGTTATCCTGCCAAAGCACCTTATAATTTTATCCCGCTAAACGACAAAGTTGTAGAAGCGGAACGGAGACCGGATTTTGATAAGTACCACGAAGGACGTTATACTGGCTACATTGATCTCG
>JAOZRC010000421.1 GCA_029940345.1 Desulfobacterales bacterium | reverse complement strand
GGGTTTCGTTCCTCAACCCAACCTACGTCTGTCCCGCCTTATGTGGGTAGCCAATTGTCATAACAAGCGTTCTACAGATTGGAAGATAATCGTCAAATCATAAGCCAAACGTGTATGCAAGCGCCTGATCAATATCGGCAATCAAATCATCCACATTTTCAATACCGACCGAGTAGCGGATTAAATTATCGGGTATTCCCATGGCTTCGCGCTCTTCGGTCGTACACTCAACATGGCTGGTAGTGGCCGGAGGGCCGGCGATGGTTTCCACCGCGCCCAGATTGGCTGCCCGGTGTGCATATTTCAATTTCGGCAAAAACCTGGAAACGCTTTCAAAATCGCCGTGAATCATAAAACCGATCATCCCACCGAAAGCCTTCATCTGGCGCTTCGCAATCATATATTGCGGGTGACGCTTCAAACCCGGATAAAACACCTGGGTGACATGCGGATGGTTTTCCAGGTAACCGGCAATCAAAAGCGCGCTGTGGCTCTGGTGATGAATGCGTAAATCCAGTGTTTTCATCCCTCGTAACAGCAAATAGGCGGACATGGGGTCCAAAACAGCACCCGTGATTTCACGGTAATGATAGATTTTATCAATCAGTGCCTGGGAACCGCAAACGACGCCACCCAAGGCATCCGCATGACCACCGAGATATTTGGTGGCGCTGTGCAGCACCAAATCAGCCCCTAATGCCAATGGGTTTTGAAGAATCGGCGTGGCGAAAGTGTTATCGGCCACCACCAGGGCTCCTTGTTGATGAGCGGCCTGGGCCAGTCTTTGAATATCAACCACTTTCAGTGTCGGATTGGTGGGCGTTTCTAAATAGAGCATATTGCAACCCGATGCAATGGCTGTTTCGATGGCTGCGTGATCTGTTGTATCACACAACGTGGTTTTAATTTGAAAGCGAGGCAAGAATTCGGTGAACAGTTTATTGGTGCCGCCGTAACTGTCTTTGACAGATACGATACGATCTCCCGGTTCAAGCAGACTGAAAAACGTGTTGCTGATCGCCGCCATGCCACTGGCAAAACTTGTCGCCGCCGGCGCATTTTCAAGCAGGCGCACTTTATCTTCAAATACGGCCACAGTCGGGTTGGTGTTACGGCTGTAAATGTGACCGTCGGCTTCGCCCCGGCCGACTTTCTGCCAATCCATTATGTCATCATAACCGAATGAAACGGAATGAACCACCGGTGTCTGGGTTGAACGCTTCCAGAAAGAACCTTCTTCGCCCGCCCACACGCACTTTGTTCCGGTTTGGGCTGTTTGGGCCGTTTGGTTTGGTTTGTCAGTGTTATTCATGTGAACTGTGTCCTATGCTTAAAGATCATTTTTGCATTCCGCGCACCTTTATCCGTTTGAGTTCTTGGATAAACCGGCGGGTTAAATCAACGTCGGCAGCATGTTCAAAAACGGTTCCATCCTTTAACAGGCCTCGGATTGTCCCGTCATAAAAAAAATAGCTGAGAAGCTGCCTTCCATTTTCAATACGATCGCTGGGATTGTCAAGAAAAATTTGCGCCGGCGTTGGGTCAGGGAAAGATATTCCCTCGTCGGTCAACTGTTTCATAAAATTAAGTATACGGGTCAACCTGAGTAGCGTAACCGCCTGGATACGGGTAGTGGTGTGATTTAAAGGCAGCGCGCTGGAACGCATTAAGGTGTAATTTTGAGGTAAGATGCCTAAATCGTGGATCAGTTGAAAATCCCGGCTGCCAGGTGCGGGATAAAAAATGGAAAGACCGGCAAGCACGCGGCGTTGCGCCAGGTAGATCAGATCGGAAACCGTATCGAAAGCTTCCTGAAAAGGCGCGCTGCCAATGATATAGCCTACCGCTTGCATGTTATATGATTCAGCCAGATTCAACGCCCGGTCAAAGGCGGTGCTGACATCGGGTCTCTCAAAGCGGCGGAGTTGGTCTTTATCCGTAGTACACAAACCGAGATTCAGCGTTTTAAAACCGGCGGTTTGCATGGCCTGAATAACATCCCGGTCAAGTGAAGGCGGAAACAGGCCGTTCATCGCTCTTAATTCCAGGTTATAGTTATGAAAACGATTAGTTAACGCATGCAGAAACGTCATAAACCAGTGTTTGTTCAAAGAGAGATTTTCATCTTCAAAATCAATAAATCGGGCATCATAATTTAAAACGGCATTTTCGATCTCTTTTAAAACAGATGCAACGCTTTTTTGGCGAAAGCGGAGGAATGAATCTTTTCCGGTGCAACAGTAAGAACATTTCAGCGGACACCCGCGACTGGTGACAATAACAGCGCTGTGCTTTTTTCCGCGTTTATAAAAATTGTGTTTGATATGATCAAGAGAAGGGCCCGGATAAGCGTCCAGGTCATCCATCAAAGCAGGCGTCGCCTGATAGACACTTCCGTCAGTTTGGCGAAAAACAATTCCCGGAACCGTTTCAAGTGCCAACCCGTTTTTAAGGGCTCTGGCAAGCTGAGGCAGAGCCGCCTCACCTTCCCCTCGAATGACAAAGTCAACCGCTTCACACGCCATCATATCCAAAGGCATCATTGTGGGATGATGGCCGCCAAACACGACTTTGCAATCCGGAAGCCATTTTTTTACAACTAAAGCGGTTTGCCAGGCGCATTCGACATAAGTGGTAAAAAGCGCGGAAATACCTACCAGGAAGGCACCAGATTCACGGGCGATCCTGCCGATATATTCATAACTGTAACCGTAATGCCTGAAGCGATGAAACAATGCGAATGGGGAAACATCCGGCAGGCCATAATAGGGCTTAAGATACGCCATCTCCTTCGGCCAGGCCATATCGCGTGACCGCTTTGTCGCCAGACTGTCAAAAACGGAAACGGAAAAACCGTTTTGCGTCAAGACGGCAGCAATGCAGGCCATACCGTAAGGAACCGTTCGCTTATACGTGATATAAAAGTCTTGAAGCGGCGGTTGGATCAGCAAGATATCCGGCATGATGTTTTAATAGCCTTTTAAAGAACCCCAGGTTCACCTGATACCGATAAAATGAACCAACTTATGTCAATTACCCCATTCTTGACAAAAAACTTAAATCACATTGCCGAGGGCAAAACGCATCACACTATCCCGGGAATCGTTTTCGAGCACACCACCCAAATATTTAAAACAGTTAAGACACAGGAACAGGGGTTCATCTGTTTTATAAACTTTGTTGGAAAGTTTTTCCCCGCATAAATCGCATCTTCCGGAGATGCTGTAAAGTTCGTCTATATTTATCACATAGCCTTGAAACATCAGTTGAGCGCCCATCGTATAATGACACCGTTTATCACTTTTTTTACACCATTTCAACCGAGCGACGTATGCCGGATGCCCTACTGAAGCCTCAAAATTTCCTGTTAAAGGCGGCATTATGATACTGAAGGGCCGTCTTGATTCAATTTCGATGTCTGATTCAAAGCCGATGCCCTCAAGGCTTTTATCACGCATGATGGCTTCGTGGTAATTGATTTTATCATATACCGAATAGGTTATCAGGGCTTGACATTTTTCACGCTTGTGGCGTCTTCGATTATCATCATGCATGATCATACACATCCTTATGGTATAAACGCTATGATTGAATTATGATCCTCATTTTTAAAAATTTTTCGGCATCCTTTATTTTTCGGTTAGCACTCCTTCGAAAAGTGGAAACTACTTTCAGATTAAAATGAAGGATGCCCATTTTTTTGCTAATTAATATCTATTGGCGATTTTAATGGGCTATACGTCTAAGAGCCTGTTTGAAAAGTCTTAAATCGGCTGCAAAAGCGTGAGAGCGGTTCTGATTTCCACAAATTTCATGGCAATAGGCCGGCTATTCCCTTAAAATTTGCGAAAATCAGCCCACGCTCTCACACTTTTTCGCTTCGATCACGACTTTCCAAACAGGCTCTAAACGTTTTCATCATACCGATCCACAAAATAGACGCCTTTTTCCTTGTCTTCATCATATACCAGCACTTTTTCGCCTTTTATGAGAACGAGATCATCCGGTGTGCGTGCATTGATCGTGACAGGCGCACCCATAGTTTGAATTTCCACTTGGCCAAAACCAGAATTGACCTCACTGGTGAGGACCGTTCCTGTTTTATACATGCTGCTTTGCATTGCATCTTCCTCGCTGTTGAACGGGCCGAAAATTTTATTTAAAAGACGCATAATCATAATAGTTATGAAAAAACTGATAAGAAAAATTAAAGCAATAACCCCTGCCGCGATCCATCCTTGATGATTAAAGTTCAGATAATGATTGTAGACCATTGAGGTCGTCCAGGCAATCAGCGCCATAATACTGACGGCGGCCATAATCGGCGCATCCCCCATTTTAAGCAATTGCACAAAAGAGGTGAAAAAACTGTCGCCCGCGTCGATATCACCATCGGTTGACAAATCGACATCTAAAAACTCCAAGTCGATGGCGCCGATGATAACAAAGAGCCAATACAGCATTATCAGGATAAGCAGAATAGTGAAGGGTAGGTTGGGGGGCGTAATCGTTTCTTGCAGGAACGCATGCATTTGGACAGACCTCCTCAAAAGCAATTTGAAAATAGAAGGAAAAGGAGAAAGAACAAATGGTTAATGTTAATTTTTGCTAAGAGTCTGTTTGGAAAGTCGTGAATGAAAAAATTTTATAATACCCTTTCCGAAAAAGACAGAAGGCGCTATGCCGCTATTGAAGCGATTAAAAAAGGACACGGAGGAGCGGTGTATATGGCTAATTTATCAGGGTGCGACCGAAAGACCGTAGCCAGAGGAATAAGAGAACTGAAAGCGATGCCTCATAATGCAGGCTATGAAAAACGAATCCGCAAATCAGGTGGCGATAAAATCTTTCATGGTGATAACCGCTGATTCACCAACTTCATATAAATTATGTCCTGCAACCAGAAAGTGGTCTGCCGGAATATAGAGCGCCTTTTTGGTGAAAAAATCGTCGTTATATTCAGACAGCAGGTGCTGGATAATTGCGGTTGTCTTGCCGGTTCCGCGCGGGCCGATAATAATTGAAAATCTGTTTTCAAGCGGATATTGATGAAGAAAGTAGCGCTTGTAGGGTCTGTTATAATTTCTTTAAAATTGTCTGCTAATTCTCCATTATTAGTATCATGGTACGATCATATCGCCTATTTGATAGGAATGCAATACTATTTTTAGTTGAAAATAGGAGTGCAAGCTGAAAGCTGGCACTCCGAATGGTTAAGTTATTTTGCACCCGTTCCCTATCTATTAATCCAACCAGCGCCGCCGCGTCGGTTGACCCATGCGCCGCCGC
>JAOZRC010001007.1 GCA_029940345.1 Desulfobacterales bacterium | reverse complement strand
TATTTATCTGAAAGTCTAAAGTTGATCCGTCGAACTGTCGAGAGGAGATAACGGATTGACCTTTTTTAGTCAATCCCAAACCGCCGTATTTAAAAATATATACTGTTTCAGAAGCTTCTGGCAGCGTATTTGCACGCCCCAAAACCTTATTATCCAAATTATCTAAGGACTGTTATATTTATAAAAGATGATCGGCGTACGCATCAGAAAATGCTTGCATAAGCAACTATTTCAATATATTGAATCAGGCTTTGTATCAAATGAAGGATGCCCGAAAATTAATATGAAATCAGAAAGGAATGATCAAAATGGATCAGAGTTTAGCGGGGCGTTGGCTGAACCAGTCTATCGACATTGATGCCGCCGCCAATTTTATTGCCTCTGTACAGAAAACCAATGGAGAGATACCTTGGAGCAACGGAGATAAAACTGACCCTTGGGATCATGTGGAGTCCGCCATGGGCTTGAGTGTCGGCGGCTGTTTGAATGAAGCGCGCCGTGCTTATACATGGATGGCCGCATCACAAAATGATGACGGCAGTTGGTATGCCTCTTACCGCAACGGCATCCCTGGAGACCGGACGCGTGACGCCAATTTTTCCGCTTATATTGCCGTAGGTGTTTGGCACTACTATCTTATCACCAAAGATACCAATTTTTTACGATTGATGTGGACAACTGTAAAGGCCGCCGTTCACTTCGTCTTGGGTCTGCAAGCGCCGGAGGGGAACATTTATTGGGCGCTTAACAGCGATGGTCGGGTTGATCCCATGTCACTTTTAACGGGTTCAAGTTCGATTCATTTCAGCTTGCAATGCGCTTTGGCGATCGCCTCTGTTTTGGATGAAAAGAAACCTGGCTGGCAAACCGCTTCAGACCGCTTGAAGTATGCCATTTTACACAAACCGCATCATTTTAACATGACCAAAGCCCGTTATGCAATGGATTGGTTTTATCCTATTTTATCCGGCGCTGTTACGGGAACCGCGGCGAAACAGAGACTGTTCAAATCATGGAAACGATTTATTGTGGAAGGACAAGGCGTCAAATGCGTTTCGGACCGTCCCTGGGTCACCATTGCCGAAACCGCCGAATTGGTTTTGACCCTGGCAGCGATGGGGTCTGATAATTTAGCCGAAATTATTTTGGGATGGATTCCTGATAAAAAATATGACGACGGTTCATATTGGTGCGGATACACCTGGCCTGATATGGCGATCTGGCCCGAGGAAAAAATCACCTGGACAAATGCCGCTGTTCTGCTGGCTGTTGACGCAGTTTTTCACCTTACACCGGCTTGTCATTTATTCCGTCATCCGGAACAACTGTGAATAATCGCATCATCAAATCCTCAATGATGTTTTCTGAATTACAGGCAATGAATTGTTTATTTGTAATTCGCCGGATGTTATGCTAAAGGTAAATAATAGATTTACCAAAAAGTGATCGGATTAGAGGAATCAAACCCGTTA
>JAOZRC010000420.1 GCA_029940345.1 Desulfobacterales bacterium | reverse complement strand
GTGTAACGGAACCCACCATTTATGGCAATTCGGTGCGGTGGGTTCCGTTATACTCTGCCCACCCTACATTAAAAAGTGTAAACCGACAAATGAAGGATGCCGAAAATTCTTTTCATTTTCATATTATCTACTAAAAAAGGGCGCACTTTAATCATTTAAAGACAGAAGGAGACCATTATGGCGGTAATCATTAAATATATCGTCGTCAGAAACGGAGTCGAAAAAATGACCTTTACGACTAAAAAGGAAGCGGATGCTTATGACAAAATGCTTGATATTGCCGATAATTTGTATGACTTTATCGAAACTGCCGATATTGATCTGGAAGAAAAACAGCTAGAGGATATTGCTTTCTTTCTGGCTGAAAACAAGACGAAGGTGCTTTCCATCCTCAAGGGCGTCAAATCCAAATCCCCTCCGCCCGCTAAAAACGTGGCTGAAGAAAAGGGCGAAAATTCAAACCCTGCGAAGCCGTCCCTAGCCGCCAAACCGAAAAGCGGAAAGAAAAAATAATCGGCACCAGCTCTGATTTGCTAATCAGCCTGTTTTCTCGTTTCGACGCTCTGGCATCCGGTATTGCTCACGGATTCCAGAGCGTCTGTATAGTGTGTTCCAACGCCAGAGCTTTGGAACAAGACAAAATTCAGCTTAACACTTTGTCCGTAACCGTTCACTCCCCCACCCGACCTTGTTCCCACGCTCCGGCGTGGGAACGTACTGTGCTGCACCATACCTTGAATTAACGCGGCTTTGGCCAAAATAAGGTTCCCACGCCGGAGCATGGGAATCAGAGGGGGGAATGGTTACCTCAACGCAGCCTCATCCTGCAAAATATAAATCAATTCCTCTGTCCCAACCCGGTTGTCACCGTTTACGTCCGTGCCGGAAACGGCGTAATCAGCGCGCAGTTGTAGCGCATTTTGGCCGGTCAGCACCTGCAAGGCGATAATCGCATCTGTCAAGTCTGTCACGCCATCGCTGTTCAGATCGCCTTTGGGAATGACGCCCTCGCCTGTGACAGTCAGATCGTAGGGATTTTCATTGCTGTCGTTGTTGGCAATGCTGATTGTCGCGGTTTTCAGGCCGACCGAAGCAGGGCTGAAGCGCACCGTGAATGTGGTCGTGTTTCCCGCTTCCACAGGTGATGCGGCAAGCGGAGGCTGAATACTGAAGGCTGCGTCGCCAACGATGGTGAGCGGCGTTGTCAGCGTCAGATCGACAACTCCGCGATTCTCAAGCGTAAAGATCAGATTCGTATCGGTATTCACTGTCCTGCTGCCAAAATCATGGCTGCCACCGTCAGTAATGTTAGTCTCGTCTTGTTTTAGGTTTATTTCCGGTTCGATAAAAGTGAAAATCGCCAAAAACGCATCCTCGCCGTCAAGCGTTGTATCATACGCGCCCGCTGTCGTCGGAAAATCAGAGGAGGTTGTATAACCGACAACATACGCTTTATTGTTTTCTACAACTACGCTTCTTCCTTCTTCATCGGACTTTCCGCCGATAAAAGTGGAATAAAGCAAGTCTGAGGCGCCGTTGCCGGAAGGATCAATTACGCTCAAAAAAGCATCATGGTAGTCATTAAAATCGGTGCTAAAAGCGTCATTCGTCGTCGGAAAGTCTGAACTCTGAGTTCCGCCCGTCACATACGCCTTGCCGCTTTCCACCGCCAATCCGTAACCTCCATCAAAGAGGCTTCCACCAAGAAAAGTGGCATAAAGTAAATCCGAGGCGCCATTACCCGCAGGATTGATTACACTTAAAAGCGTATCATCAAGAGCACCACCACCATTATGGGTTGTGTCATAGGCATTCGCAGTCGCCGTAAAATTGCTATCCGCCCTGCCCAACAGATACACTTTGCCAGATTCCACGGCCACTCTGTAGGATGAACTGCCGATGAAGGTGGAATAGAGCAGATCCGCGGCGCCATTGCCGGCCGGATTGATCACGCTTAAAAATCCCTTATTATAATTACTATCATCGGTATCATAAGCGCCCACTGTTGTGGGAAAGCCTGCATTCACACCGGTCGTATAGCCTGTCACATAGGCCTTGCCATCTTCAACCGCTACATCGTAAGCGTAATCCCTTGCTTTTCCGCTGAGGAAGGTGGAATAGAGCAGATCCGAAGCGCCATTTCCGGCCGGATCGATTACGCTTAAAAACAAAGGGGAATAAGTATAAGTATTCGTGTAATACGCACCTGTTGTCGTCGGAAAGTCGGCGCTTTCCGTATAGCCGGTCAGATACGCTTTGCCGAATTCCACTGCCACACCATAACCATACGCATAACTGGCTGTGTTGATTGCGCCAAGAAAGGTGGAATATAGCAGGTCTGCCGCACCATTTCCGGCTGGATCGATCATGACTAAAAAAGCATTACAACCGACATGGCCAGGAGGGACATTATAGCTAGTATCATACGCGCCCGCAGTTGTCGGAAAGTCGGGACTTTTCGTATAGCCCGTCACATACGCTTTACCGGATTCCACAGCTATGTCATAACTGCAATCTTCACTGCCACCGCCGACAAAGGTGGAATAGAGCAGATCAGCAGAGCCATTACCCGTCGGATCAATCACGCTTAAAAAGGTATCGTTATAAGTATTATGGCTTGCATCATACGCGCCCGTCATCGTCGGAAAGCCGGGACTTTGCGTACAGCCCGTCACATACACCTTGCCGGCTTCCACCGCCACACTAATGCCTTGATCTGCACCGTTCCCGCCGATAAGGGTGGAATAGAGCATATCCCCAGTGCTATTACCCGCCGGATCGATCACACTTAAAAAAGCGTCTGAATCACCGCTATTGCTTGTGTCATACGCGCCAGTAGTTGCCGGAAAGTCACGCGATGTAAAGCCCGTCACATACACTTTGCCGGATGATACTGCCACGCCGTTACCTTTATCTTCACCGCTCCCACCGATAAAAGTGGAATAGAGCAGATCCGCCGTACCGCTTCCCACCGGATTGATGATACTTAAAAATGCATCAATAGCACCACCGTTATGGCTTGTATTGTACGCGTTTGCGGTTGTCGGAAAGTTACTCCAAGTAGAGCCCGTCACATACGCCTTACCTGAATCTGCTGCCACAGCACACCCCATTTGTTTGTAACTTCCGCCGAGAAAGGTTGAATAGAGCAAATCCGCAGAACCATGGCCCGCCGGATTGATCACACATAAAAACGCATCATCATAACCATTATGGCTTGTGGTATATGCGCCTGCGGTTGTCGGAAAGTCGGAACTGACCGTATAGCCCGTCACATAAACCTTGCCGGATTCAATCGCCAGGCCATAACTCTCATCATCACTGGTGCCGCCAAGAAAGGTTGAATAGATCAAATCCGCAGCGCCGTTGCCTGCCGGATTAATCACGCTTAAAAACAGATCTGCGGAACCGTTATAGCTCGTTGCATACGCTCCGGCAGTTGTCGGAAAATCGGAACTTTTGGTATAGCCCGTTATATACGCTTTGCCGGTTTCCACCGCTACGCCATAGCCTATGTCAACACTGCAACCACCAATATAAGTGGAGTAAAGCATGTCAGCGGTGCCATTGCCTGACGGATCGATCACACTTAAAAACGAATTGTAAGAATCGTTGGAACTCGTAGCATACGCGTTCGCAGTAGTCGGATAATCGGTGCTTAACGTATAGCCTGTCACATACGCTTTGCCAGCCTCAACTGCTATGCCGTATCCATAATCAGAACTGTATCCGCCGATAAAGGAGGAATAGAGCAGGTCCGCTGTGCCATTGCCTGAAGGGTTAATCACGCTTAAAAACGAGTCCGCAACAAACTCACTGTTAAGCGTTGTATCATACGCATCCGTAGTCGTTGGGAAATCAGCGCTATACGTATGGCCCGTCACATAAGCCTTTCCGGCTTCAATTGCCACACCGTAACCTTTGTCATCCTTACTTCCGCCGATAAATGTCGAATAGAGCAGATCCTCAACACCGTTTCCCCCAGGTTCGATAACACTTAGAAATATATCATTAGAATAAACGATCCTCGACCCATAAAGACCATTGTGGAAATTCGCATAAGCACCAGCAGTCGTCGGATAATTGCTTGCACTTGTGGCCCCCACAATGTATGCTTTTCCATTGGCATCTACAGCGATGGCGTAGCCTTTATCACTCCCATCCCCGCTTCCGGGCCCACCCAGAAATGTCCCATACACAAACTGCGGATCAATCACCAGTGCATACAACTTATTATAATCATCTGCCTGAATACCGAATCGCAACCCATCGACTATAAATCGGCTCGTCACTTTAACCTGTTTGCCATTGATCTCCTGGAAGGTTTTAAGGGCATTCACCGTGAATTCACCCGCCGCAGTCTTGATCTGTAACGCGCCGTTTTCATCCACGCGTAAACTTTGTGCGCCTTCCACTGTAAATCGAATACGCGAAGGGTCCGCGCCCGGCGCCAGTTCATACACATCTTCAACCATGCCGGGACCGGCTTTGTAAATCACGCGGGTGTCTTGAAACAAGCCATCGTAAACCACTTCTTTGTATGTGGGAATCGCCCCGATCCAATCCTTTTTTTCACCCTTGAAATAGTTGAACACGGCGCGCGCCTTATGGCGTCCGAAAACCGTAATATTCTTTTTGTCAGCAGCAACTCCGTCAGGCGACACCTTAAACACGATACGCTGCCGTTTTACGTGCCTTTCGGCAAACTTTCCATAAGTTTCCGGTGAATTTTCCGAATCCGTCCCGGCAATTTTATCCGATCCGAGTGCATCCGCCGGTAAATTCCGGATAAAGGCAAACACCATCTCACCGCTGTGGGTCAGATAAATATCACCGCCTTGGGCCTTGATGTAATACGCCACCTGTTTATCCAGTTGTCCGCGGTTTTCAACGAACGGCAGACGCATCTTCTTCATTTTGTTCTGGATTTTTTGTTTGACTTCCGGATCGGTCTGTTCGGATGTGACCGCCGTTTGCGGAACCGAGTTTGCAACATTCGGCATCTTCCCGAACGACTGTTCATTCGAGTTCATCTTTAGCATTGATGCCATCGGAACGCTAGGTTCAGAGAGCTTCGGCTGAATCACGCCATCATTGGCCGATGTGAATTCCGATGGACGATCCGTTGCATGCGCCTGCTCTTCGCTGATAAGCGGCAGGTAATTTAAAAAAATCATCAAATAGACTGACATAGTCACCAGACCATTTTTTAAAATGTTTTGCATTTTTTATCTCCTTTCATTGTTTTTTATGCGCGGACGAAAGCGGATATGCGCGGTTTATGGAAAGATTTTTTATATA
>JAOZRC010000419.1 GCA_029940345.1 Desulfobacterales bacterium | reverse complement strand
AACATTGATATTTCCCTTGAAAAACATTGATAATATATCAGTATCAATAAGAGATTTTTTCATAACCTCTCCTATTGCTAAAAGCATTGTTTCGACGTTTACTGACATCAGCAATAAAATCATCAAATATATCTGTATCCATATCTTTCCAAGAACCAGAGTAGGATAATATATCTACTTTTTTATCAGGTTTCAGCTTTTCAACACCCAGTCTGAAATAGTGTATAACATTATATAAATCTAATAACTTATCGTCAGGTATTAAATTAATTTCATTGATTAATTTATCTTTTAGTATTGGTAATGACATTCTTTACGCCTTATTGTTTTTAAACATAGACAATTTCCAATTCCAAATAAATTGCGTTTGATATCGACATGGTACGTTACGCTTCGCTAACGCACCCTACAATTGCAACGGAGGCTGAAAAACAAAAACGCCGCCTGCTCTCCTTATGATGCAAAGGCGGAGAACGACCGGCGTAAATAAATAAAAGCGCTTTCCCGAATTTTACATTGTCCGGGCGCACCTCTTGATTGATTGATTGATTGATTGATTGATAAAAATTGCTTGCTTTCAGGGGAATTGTCGAGCATTTTTTTCAAGAAATCAGCGGAGGGGTTCATGAAAGTGTTCTTTTCTTTCAAATCATTAAAAGAAAATCTAAAATATATATCATAACTTAGGGTTTGTAAAGTTTTTTTTGTATCTGAGCAAAAAATTTCGACCTGTGCGGTTGAATTTTATGTAGGGTGGGCATCGTCGAAAACCAAACCTGTTATAAGTACTTGGCCATAAGTTTTCCGGCATCAGACCTCCGAGGTTTCCAAAACCTCGGAGGTCTTCGATAGAAAAACTTTTGTCCAAGTACTTATAGCGCCAAACTTTGCCGGCGTTGCCCTTCGTTTACTAAAAAACCGGTGGGCAAAGGCCGTTTCCCTTAACGAAGTCCGCGGCTTTTCCTAATTATCTGCTATCAACCAAGTGAATGACAAAACGTTGCCCACCCTACATGTAACAGCAACCGCACAGGTTGAAAAATTCAGCCCTACAGTCCGGGATTCATTCATCAGGCCGGGCAGTGTGCCTCCGGAGTGCTGAAAACCATCTGCCGGATGGCAATCCGGCAGGAACAGTTGGGGATTCTGTCAGAACTGCAAGGATCAGGTTTAATTAAGGATGAGGTTCAGGGGTGTCGCGCTCAGGTTTTTGCACTCCGGACAGGTTCCTCCTTCATCCCTCATGGTTTTTTGTCTATCCAATTGGCTATCCGGATTTTCGGAAGCAACGTCTCAAAATGTTTTTCATTGCGGGTTACCACAATATGATTGCCAGCCAGGGCTGTGGCGGCAATCAGCATATCTTTTATGTGATTTGTGCTTGCCTTTCAGTTTTTTCAGAATCGGGAACATTTTTCATCAAATTGCATTATTCTGAATTTATTCAATATATTCAATGTGTCTGTCAGCAGAGTGTGGGCAAAGGGCAGTTTTTCCGGCTTGGCTTTGAGTGCATGTTCGCATCTGCCGCGCAACACTTCCGCAACGACCACCGAGGGCAGGCAATCTGAGACGGCGATACCCGCCCCAGATGCAGAAAAGGGTCGGATGCTCCTCTCCGAAATGCCTCAGAATATTTGAGTCCCAGATGTACATCAGTCTATTTCTATCTCAGTGAGACTGAGATCACGGTTATGTTCTATCTCATCAAACAGTTTTCCCCATTCGGGATCATTCCTGAATGCCCCGTATCCGTATGATTGCCAGTCAGTCTCTGCGCACGAATCAGGTTCTTCCGGCATGCTGGTCCGAATGATCTCACTTTTCCTGAGCGTCTCAAGGATATTGTCTCGGATCAGACTCAGAACGCCGCTCCGAGTCTCCGATTTTACATGACATTTCGGCATTCCGGGCACAGTGGCGTGTATGCCAACGTTTTCATGAGTAAGCATCACTGTATATTGCATTTGCCTTACCTTTACTCATCAGTCATAAGTTCTCGTAACATGCTGAAATCATTGGCATTTTGAAAACGGGCGTAAAAATTCAAAATTCAATAAATTCAGTAGGTTAGTATAATTTGCTTTCTGAATGGCAAAGAACTTATGACTGTCGAGTACCTTTATAAAGAGATTTGATTGATTGACAAAAAATGTCTGAATTTTGGGGAATTATCAAGTACGCTTCGCGCATTACTGCTGCCAGTCACCAGTCAGGCGCGACCAATCAGTTCTTTGTCTAATTCGATAGAAATATGCATTGGTCTTATCTCTGAATATCTTGCCATTAATGATGGGTGCATTCCCATAGCGTCAGCGATATTATATTTGGCAATAAAAACAAACCGTTATACTTTTCTAAATTCGTGATTATTAATGATTCAAAAAACTCATATATTTATCATAACAAATTGAAGTTCCATAGGCACGCCTAACTTTCTGCCATTTTGGGAATGCACCCTTAATGATGGTATTGAAAAAATAAGGTTAAGTTCCTGTTCCGCCTCCTCTAAGAACTCAACAATCATGATTTCAGTCGGCGGTCTATGTCGGAAAAAACCTCTTCGGCCGGACGTGAACCGGATTCTCCATGATCGTAACGCGCAATGCGATCACGGACTTCGATGTCCCAGGCAAGCTCGACATCTTCCGGGGCATAATTTTCGTCAACCTTCAGTATCATATTCACAAGAGTAAGGCGCTGATCTTCTGGCAAGTGAATAGCTTCTTGTAATAATTGATTCATTGTACTCATATTTGGGATATAGCAACCTTGATACTTTTTTGTTAAACCCCCAGGGCTTTGAAAACCCTGGGGTTTCTTTAATCACGCCCACCAAAAATTCTTAACATAAACAGGAACATATTGATAAAATCCAAGTACAAGGACAGGGCGCCGATAATAGCGCCTTTGCGGACAACAGCGGCGTCAAGTCCGGCCGGTTGGGTGACGGCCATGTTTTTCAGTTTTTGGGTGTCATACGCAGTAAGACCGATAAATACGAGCACGCCGATATAGCTGATGATCATATTCATTGCGGAGCTTTGGATAAAAAAATTCACAACGGTGGCGATGATAATGCCGATAAGCCCCATGAACATAAAGCCGCCCAGCGATGTCAAATCCCGTTTGGTGACCATCCCATAAATACTGCATGCCGTAAATGTCGCCGCACAGATAAAAAAGGTCGATGCGATGGATGACATCGTGTAGGCCATGAATATGACTGAAAGCGTCGCACCGTTCAATGCGGCATATAGGACAAACAATGATGTGGCCGTGCCTGCCTGCATTTTCTGAATCCGTGCGCTCAGATAAAAGACAAGCGCCAATTCACCGATAATCAATCCGAAAAAAATCAGTTGATTGCCTACGATCATGCGCAGTAACGTAGGACTGTTGGCAACATAGTAGGCCACAAATCCGGTTAGGGCCAAACCGATGGACATCCAGTTGTATACACTGCGGATAAAGCTGTTTACCGCAACCTGGGTTTGAGTCTGGGTTCTCTGAAGTCTTGCTGATTCCATAATTACCTCCTTGTTTATTTGTTAATTTTATTATATAAATGATTATAACACAGGCTAATTTATTTTCAAGCCTTTAAGTCATAAACTTTGAGACAGCGCTAATACTAACCCAGGAGGTTTGCCATGAATTGGCAAGAGGTCTGTGAACATAAAAGTCTGCAAAATCTGCCATTTAAAATCGAACTGAATAAAGAAGGCAAAATAATGATGTCACCGGTTAAGGTTTATCATTCCGCGTTTCAAGGTAAAATCGGGTCTGTTTTAGATCGGCTGATCAAAGGTCACATTTTAAGCGAATGTGCCATAAAGACACAACAGGGCACTAAAGTGGCAGACATCGCCTGGGCGTCGGAGAAACGCTTTGAAACCATATTATATGAATCCGAATGTTCTGTGGCGCCGGAGATATGTATTGAAATCCTATCTTCAAGCAATACTGCCGAAGAAATTGAAACTAAAAAAAGAGTATACTTCCAAAACGGATGCGAAGAAGTCTGGTGGTGCGATAAAGATGGGAAGATAAAATTTTATAATTCCAAAGGTGATGATCTCGTAAAAAGTTAGAAATTCGTCATTTTTCAAATTTCGTACCTAATGATTTCAATAGGTTACGAGTTAGAATTTTTAGAAATTAGACTTTTTACGAGACCATCAAAGGTGAAATTGAAAAATCTGACAGGGTTCCGGAGTTCCCGGTTCATGTTGATTTATTTGCCTGATATACTTGGCACGGTCATAATTGGTGATTTTGAAATATTTCTTACGCCTATGAATTAAGGTATTGATCAATTATATACTTAGAGAGGCCATAATTGGTGATTTATTATTCTTATTCAAATCTAATGGCATAGGTTTCAGGTTTCAGTGTTCAACAGCAACGCCCCGATACCTGGCACCAAAAGCTATAGTTTTTCAAATAAGACACATTTCAAAATCACCAATTATGGCCTTCGCGAGTATAGATAGGGCGCGCAAAAATTTCTGGTTATACCGAATTTAGGGGAGCTTGGCACGATCAAGCCCCAGCGGGGCGGCATGTCGGTAGCAAGAATCAACCACACCCACAGAGCCCCGTAGGGGCGGCATGTACAAATCGAAATCGCGCGGTCTGCTTTTCCACAAACATGCCGCCCCGATGGGGCTCAACGAACGGTGTTACCGATTTCTACCGACATGCCGCCCCTATGGGGCTTGTTTGCTCCGTCAGGAATGTCGGGATTACGGTATTTCGTTCTTCCCCCAAATCCGTTATAATCAGAAAAATTTCAATCGGATTTAAGATGAGGAGCAGTCTGGTATGAAGCCTGAACAACTTTATACACATCTGAAAGAGTTGTCTGAAAAACTTGGCATTACGGTTGCGGAACATAGTTTTCGCCAAACCGGAATTAAGGCCAAAAGCGGACTGTGTACTGTCAAGGAGGAGCAGTTTTTTATTCTCGATAAGCGTCTTTCTGTCCATCAAAAAAACAGGCAGTTGCTGGCATGCTTAAAGAAAATGCCCTATGAAGATAAATATGTGCTTCCAGCCATTCGTGAACGTTTGGAAAAAGGCAAATAAGCCTAAGCGTCCGGCGCAATGCATTAAACCAATACTTTAAGTATTATCTATAACCTATTATAATTTAATAATAATATATTTATTTACAAAAAATTGATTGGCATAACCGTTCATAGGGTGCATTCTCCTAATAGCAGAAATCAGATAATTACGAAGGTGACAATATTGATTCGATCTAAGAGCCTGTTTGAAAAGTCTTAAATCGGCTACAAAAGCGTGAGAGCGGTTCT
>JAOZRC010000418.1 GCA_029940345.1 Desulfobacterales bacterium | reverse complement strand
CTAAAACCATCAACACATCAGTAAAAAAGCACTATAAAAAGTAGCGGCAACGAGTTCATCTTCGGCATAATTCTTTTTATTCAAACAACGCATTATAATAAAGGAGGTAAGTATGTCAAACAAGTACGCTTTACTGATTGGAGTCAACACTTATCCACCTCAATTTTCCAGTTTGAGAGGTTGCGTCAATGATACGGAAAGTATGTATCGTATGCTTACAACGGTCTATAAGTTTGATCCGAACAATATCCGGGTGATCAATGATGAACGTGCCAGCAGACAAGGCATTTTGGATCGTTTAAACTGGCTTGTCAAATCAGGTGCGCCTGGTGATCAACTGGTTTTTCATTTTAGTGGGCACGGCTCCCAAATTGCGGATCGAAATAGGGATGAAGTGAACGATTTTGAAGATGAACTTCTTTGTCCGGCGGACATGAACTGGGATGATCCCTTAACGGATGATATCCTGGCAGTTGAATTCAGACGTATTCGCAAAGGGGTTGACTTTACCTTTATTTCGGATTGCTGCCATTCGGGAACCATGAACAGGGATATTTCCAGCACGCCTCGGCGCATAGAGCCCCCGTTTGATATTCGGGTACGTAGCCAGGGCCGCCAGTTGAAGATAAAAAAATTAGGAGTAAAAGGAATATGGGATGAAATATTAGAAAAACCCGGTAGCGAGGGCGCTTCTCAAAACGTACACCACAGTGATCAGCAACTCGTCTTGCTTTCCGGGTGCCGGGATGATCAGACCAGTGCGGACGCCTGGATTGATGGCCGGCATCAGGGTGCATTGACAGCCAATCTTATCAAGGCACTTGAGTCTGGACCCAATAAAAGCGCCCTGGAAACGCATGCCGCTGTTTTAAAAGCAATGGATGGTAAATATACTCAAATCCCTCAATTAACCGGTAGCAAAGAGCTTTTGTCAAGACCGCTTTTCGGAAAGATTTAAAACAAGACCCCACAAAATGGTAGCGCTATTGTTCCGCATCTCCTGATCATATCTCCTGATCATATAGGGAGATGCGGATTTTTAATCTACGGTCCTTATCATGCCAAATATTCACAGCCTATTAAAATTCATGGTTTTATTCCTGACGATGACAACCTGGGTGTATGCCGGAACCTTTCAAATTCAAATTAAAAACAATCGGCTGTCCCTGCAGGCTCAGGAGTGTCATTTGCAGGATATTTTACATGAATTAGAGCGACTGGGCATTAAAATCAGTGTTGATCCACAGTTTAATCCTCAAATTTCCGCTTCTTTCCCCGATCGCGACTTACAAAAAGGGCTGGATTCACTTCTGAAACCATTTAGCTATCTTCTGATCTGGAAAGGGACGGAGTCACCGTCTGGCTCCGAACTCGCTGAAATCCGCATATTTAATCGCGGCGCACCAACCCAACAAAATCGTTCGTCCAATTTGACCGTGGCCCGCAATCCCGAGGATGGCTCTTTTTATATCAAGAACACCGTTATGGTGCGCTTAAAACCGGGAGCGGATATCGCCAAATTCAAAAGTCAGTTGAGCAAAACTGGCGGGCGTATTGTCAGCTATCACCCGGGTTCGGGAATATATGAAATCCGCTTGCCGGAAAATTCGGATACACTGGGTTGGGTGAAACGTCTTGCAAATTTCTCCGATAGCTCTCATGCGGAACCGGACTATGCTTTTCATTCCCCCACTCTGTATCGCTATACGGGTTTTGATAATGCGCCGATCCGTTTGGCCGAAACTGATACTCCGGATGGCGGAGTGCCCATAGCAATCATGGATTCAGGGTTAACTATGGATTATGGTTTGGATAGTGTTGTCTTAACCTCCTTGGATGCATCCGATCCGAATAAACCGATCACCGATGCCAGCGGCCATGGTACGCGCATGGCCCTGATTGCTTCAGGACTTATTGATCCGATCGGCGGCAATACGGAAGAAGACCAAACGAATCCGGTTATTCCGATTAAACTGTTTGATGCAAACGGATGGTCATCAAATGCCCATATCATGCGCGGCATTGATTTTGCCCTGAAAAACGGCGCACGCGTCCTAAGCCTGAGCTGGAAAACGCAACATCGTAGCGCCTTTTTACAAGACGTACTTGATTACACCCGCTCCAAAGGTACGATCATCATCGCCGCGGCCGGGAATGAACCCACCGGAGAGCTTGTGTATCCGGCCGCTTATCCGTCGGTCACAGGCGTTGGCGCACTTGCTCCCAATGGTAAAACCTGGCAACAATCCAACTATGGCGCGTTTGTTGACGTACAGGCGCCAGGGTTTGCGATATTTCCAACTGAATACGAAGAAGCCGAAATGCGGGCGGGCACATCCATATCCACTGCTTATGTCGCTAATCAGATTGCATCTTACCTGGGACGCCACCCGGATGCATCTAATGAAGAGGCTTTAAAAGCGGTTCAACAAAATACGGTATCTTATTAAAAGTCAATGGTAGATATGGAGTGCGAACGTTAAGTGGGCGGAGCGGAACGGTCTTTCACAAATCAACTCTGCGAAAGACCGCTTCGCTTAACTTTCGCACTCCGGATTCGCATTTAGCCATAATTTCTAAATAGGATACAAAAAACGGGCAATTAAGAATCGGCGATAAAATAACTTACTTATAAACTTTCACACTTGTCTTGTGACGCCAAATAAGTTAATAATTTTGCATTCTTCATTTGCCAGGCCTCTGATTTTGCGATATAGAGTGCGTTGGATAATATTTTTTGCGCAATCTGAAGTATAACGTACTTTAATTATAAGGTGAATTCAATGCAAACTGATGGTCAGACAATGCTTCCTGTATGGCTTGATAAAGATTTGAAAACGGTAAAGGTGATCGACCAGCGACGCTTGCCCCATGATTTTATCATAGCCGATTTGAAAACAGTTGATGAGGTAATTCATGCCATTAAGGAGATGTATGTGCGCGGCGCCCCGCTGATTGGCGTTACCGCCGCTTGGGGCGTTTACCTGGCCGTTTTGAATTCATCCTTAATTGCCGATTTGGAGATGGAGTGTGTCCGAATCAAAGGTGCGCGCCCCACGGCCGTGAATCTTTCCTGGGCAGTTGATAAAATAATAGCCAATGTCAGACCATTTTATAAGGTGAATGATAAAATTCAACCACAACTGATCAAATCTGTCCGCAAGGCCGCTAATTCGATTGCCGCCTCGGAAGCTGAAAATTGTCGGCGCATCGGTGAACATGGGCTGCCTCTGATTCATGCGATCAGCCGGAAAAAAGAGGGGCAAACCGTTAACATTCTAACGCATTGTAACGCCGGATGGCTTGCGTGCATTGAATATGGCACCGCCACGGCCCCCATTTACGCCGCATTCGATGACGGCATTGACATTCATGTTTGGGTTGATGAAACCCGTCCGCTCAATCAGGGTTCGCGCCTCACCGCTTGGGAACTGGGGCAATACGGTGTTAAACATACGGTAATCACTGACAACGCCGGCGGCCACCTGATGCAGCATGGCATGGTGGATATGGTTATCGTGGGAACGGATCGAACCACTTATACCGGCGATGTGGCCAATAAAATCGGCACCTATCTTAAAGCATTGGCCGCCAAGGATAATAACATACCTTTTTACGTCGCTTTGCCGTCAAGCACCTTCGATTGGAAACTTCAAAATGGGCTGCAAGAGATACCTATTGAGGAGCGTGATCCAGACGAAGTGCGTTATGTCTGGGGATTAAATCAAGGTGTGACCCAAAGTGTTTTGGTGCCGCCTTCCGACAGCCCTGCCGCCAATTTCGCCTTTGATGTTACACCGGCCCGGCTGGTGACCGGGTTCATTACCGAAAGAGGCGTCTGCGGTGCCAATGCCCAAGCGATTTTGGCTAAATTCAAAAATAACAAATGACAAATAAATCACAATTTCCAAATACCAATCAAATCACCAATACCGTTCGGTTTGAGATTTGAGATTTATTTGAGACTTGCTAAGAGACATTTATGCTGACCGAACTGGAAAAAAAAGTACTGGCTTCCATCCAGGACGATATTCCCATTACCGAACGTCCCTATTATGAAATGGCTGCTAACGCCGGGATTCCCGAAGAAATTTTGTTAAAAACAATGCAGAATCTGGTGGATCGAGGCGTAGTCCGACGCTTCGGTGCGACCATTCGGCATCAAAAAACAGGCTTTGAAGCCAATGCGATGACCGCCTGGCAAGTGGATGAAGCGCGCATCAATGAAGTCGGAGATATTATGGCCTCCTGCAGGCATGTTTCCCATTGTTACCGCCGAAATCCTCAAAATGATTGGCCCTATAATCTTTACACCATGATCCATGCCAAGGATAAGCCCTCATGTTACGCCATTGCACAAAAATTATCTGAACAAACCGGTGAGGAAACCTATACGCTTCTTTTCAGCCATCAAGAATTGAAGAAAACTTCCATGCGCTATTTTTCTTCAGAAGAATGAAGCCGCTCAGTAGCCATTCCGCCAGTTTTTCCGAGAAACTCGAAATGATCCTTGCTGGCCCCCAAACACGTGAATTGGCCCAACCTGAACAAGAATTTATAATAAACGGCTACACGTATGAGGATATCTATGCACTGGCCGCCGGCATTGGTGCGGTCATCTCTCCGCAAAAGTCGGCGGTTTGCTTATGCGCTGAGGACAAGGGGATCATTGCGGCTGCTTTATTAGCTTCGCTGAGTTATGGTTTTACACTGGTGCTGCCGTATGCGTATTCCGAACAAGCGCTTAAAGAGGTGTTCACCCGACTGAATCAAGATCAAATAAAGGCCTCAACGGCAATTGTTGATCGTCCGATAAAACTGCCGCAAGGCGTATTGTCCCTTTTTCCCCAACCGCAAAAGCATACCGCTATCCCAACAACGCTGGCCATTCTGCCGGATGCTGACTTTTGTCATTTTTTTACAGGCGGTTCAACAGGCAAACCGAAAATCTGGTCGAAAACGCCTCGGAATCTTTTTGCCGAAGCGTTTTATCTATCCCGAAAATACGCCCTATCCGCACATGACCGTATTGTCGCTTGCGCACCGCCGTTTCATCTTTATGGCTTTACGTTCGCCGTGTTGCTTCCTTTGGTATCTTCGGCAAGTGTTGCCGCTGATATTTACACCTATCCTGAAGAGATCCGCACGGCCTTGGCGGATTATAACGCATCCGTTTTTATCGGCGCTCCCATGCATTATCGCGTGTTAAGAGAAGGCTCCATTCCGTCGGAATCTCTTAGACTGGCGTTTTCTTCAACCGGTAAATTGGCTGAAGCGGATGGCCTCTATTTTCAAAAACACACGGGTGCTGATCTGGTGGAAATC
>JAOZRC010000417.1 GCA_029940345.1 Desulfobacterales bacterium | reverse complement strand
GAACCGCTCTCACGCTTTTGCAGCCGATTTAAGACTTTTCAAACAGGCTCTTAGGGCTAGCAACGAACGTAGAAACAGAAAAAGCCGACTTAGAACAATTGCAGCCGGCTTCGATAGGCATCCACTACCGCATCGGGGTCACCGGTAATAACAATGTTGCCTTGCATCCACGCAGGAGCCCTTTGTTCACGGATCATCTCGTCGATCTGCGTTTTCATACTCCGCCAGTATTCCCCGTCCCCTTCGGTGTCGAACAGAATGACCGGAACAGGCTCTGAAATGGAGAGTTTCATGTTGCACAAGGTAATCCCCAGTTCTTCGAGGGTTCCGATACCACCGATATTAAAAATGGGAAATGAGGCCACTTCAAACCATTTTTGCCGGGAGTGCCGGCAGGACGATTGAAACACCTGGCAGAAATCGACGTCCGTTGTCATGGATTGATCAGTGATATCCAAAAAATTGGCTCCGGATAAGATTTTCCTTTGGCGAGCATAGGTGTTCACAAGTTCCATCACGCCACTACCTCCGCCGGTTACGATGCCAATACCTGTTCCCCAGAATTCGATGAGGTTGTCCATAAGCCGGCCCAGACGGTCAGCACCTTTTGGGGAAAGGGCTTTATTCGAACCGTAGAACGCAAACAGCATGGCTTTGTGAAAAGCGGGAAGTTTTTCCGGAACGACAAAATAGCCTTTGCCATCTCTCAGGGTGTGGACCATAACGCGTTCGTTCAGCCCGGAGGTCCAGTATACACCTAGCCCCAAATCCCTGTAATCCCTCAACCTGTCATGATCGCGCTGAGACAGGAATGGGCCGTGTTCGTAGGACGCTTCATAAAAATAGAGCGATCGGACGCGTCCCTCGAAGACAAGATTGATGATATCCCGATTTTCTACAAGATTCGGAAAATATTTCAATACGATATCCACCGGTACCGTGGATTTTTGCTTCCATATCCTGGAAATTGCGGAAATCTGGCTGCAACGGCTTTGAGGCGTAAAATGGCGCCTTTCGACAATGCATCCGGAGCGAGTGATCTTGCAGGGTTTAGACGGTCCGTTGGGGTAAATATGCGCTTTTTTCATACCGTTTTTTTCAAGGGGAATAGCCGCAGCCGGTTTTTTCAGATAGTGGCAATGCAAAGGCGGCAGCGAATCCATCCGTTTTTCAAGGTCCCGCATGTTTTTATAGCTGTAGGGGCGGCTTATCTGTTCGCTATGATATCTTCCCTTGGAAAACTCCGGATCGGCGGCACGCGCCTTGTAAATTTTGGCCGTAATCAGCGGATTGATGATGGGGTGACGGGAGTCGTTGAATATTTCAAGGTATATTCGGATGCCTCTTGTTTTTATCGGGTCCAGAATGATGGCCGGGAAATGTTTGCCCAGTTCGAATCCGTTTTGGCCGCCGCTTTCCAACACCACATAATGATCGTTTAAATACATGGAGCATGTCGTGATAACGCCCTCTCCCGGCGGAATGCAGACGGCTGAAACGGTCTTGCCGATCTGGTGGCGGTTCAAGAGCTCCCGGCCATCAGCACGCAATAATATCTGTTCCAATACGTCTCTTTGCAATTCATCCTTGAGCACACATACGATTTTGTGCGGAACGATGATGATGCTGCCATCCCCCGAAATGCTGGTGGAAGCCGGCAGTTTGAGGGTGGATCGGTTGACGGCGTCGTAAACTTGCTCTGAAGTGAGCAGGGCGTCCGGATCGCAATACGCCAATCGTCCCACAGGCAATCCTTCGGTGAAGAGATATTTCAGGTCGTCGATGCTCGGATATCCCCGGATTGTCTGGGAAGCCTTGAGCGTCAGCACGGCCCGACCGCCTTGAACATGTTTCATGGAAGGCGGTTCGCACAAAATACGAATCCCAAGACGTGCGATTCGGGAACGTTCACTGAAAACAATGTTTGCGGGTCTTTGACGCAGGCGTTCGATAAACGGCGCGGACAGACTGAATTCGGTGCGAAACCGTATGGTTGTGTCATCAGTTTCCAGAACATCTGCGATAACGCCGTCCCCGGATTGTAAAAAACCTCGATATAAATAATTTTCTTTTTTCATTCCATGTCAGTCTGTAAGTGTTTGTTATTTAAGTGATAATCAAGTTTGAAAGTGATAGTTCGCCATTGTGGCAGATCAGCCCGAAGAATATCCGCTTCCGACACCTTTTTTAGCAGAAATTGGGCGAGATTCAGGTCGTTCAATGCGATAGCCGCCTCTATCATTGGTAAGTAATAACGCCGGATAAGCTGTGATTTGGGAGTTCCTTTTTGCAAGGCGGCAGCCAGCCCAAGCTCTGACATAGATAACTGCTGGCGGGCTGCGCGCGGGGAGAGATTGCCGGAAAGGACTGGCCCATTCGTTATCCGGGATAATGATGTTTCTTCCGATTGCGTTAGGTGGAGTTTCAGCGGTATTTGATCGGCCAGATGATCGGCCGCTTTTATCAGCATCCGGTAATTTCCAGGAAGTAACATAAAAACGACATGGCAATCAAGGGCTGCCCAGGATTCCCGCAGCAAATTCATTTCTGACCAGAACTGATGCGCAGTGTCCCCGTCTGAGTCCTGCGCATCGGTAAGAAATAAAACGCCTTCCTCCGTCGGCAATTGCCGGATCGCGTTTCGGGACGCAGCCAGAAAATTAGAAGCCCCGTCAGAAACTTGAAATGGAATTGTTGCTAAGGGACGTTCACCGATTTCATTCGAAAGCTTTTTTATCAGGTCATTGGTTTGATGAGCCGTGTCCACCTCCACGACCGACATTCCTGAAATCCGCTGACGGACGGCATTTTTCAGCAGGTCGATATGCGATTGCTCGCCGGTCAAACCAATCTTCCTAAGGCTTTTAAATTTTTCATCACTAAAGGATGAACACCGAGCCATCCCTCTCCGTTGTATTCCACTAAGGCGCAGGATTTGAGAAGAATCTGATTCACGGCGTCTGCTCTGGGCGGGTTTTTATCTCCGGAGCCTCGATGTCCGTAGAACAACAGGCGGGTGTCCGCTCCCATGTTAAGGGCGTCTTTGATGCGCTGGCGGGTTGCCTGATGCGGATCCCGAGCCGAATCCGTTTCCACGAAAAACAGATCAAGCTGTTTTCCCGTAAGAGGCAGCGGGCGGCAGACGCGTCGAATTTCTTCCAGGTTCCGCGCTTTACGCGGTTGGCTGTCGTTTGAGTTTCCCATGCTTAAAATCCGTTTTTAAAAAGTGAAGGTCTGATAATTTTGGATATGCTTATTATAGTTCAATCCCAAACCTGTTTCAACACATTTTCCCATGATAAGCAAAAATCGACATTGTTTGGGGTTAGGGGTGTGAATTGTGATTGTTTGCACCGAAGCATGTTACGGGCAATAAAATAAAAATCTACCGAGATTTTCACGGATTAATGCTTATATTTTTTCAATAGTACCGCCTGCATTGGCAGGCGACGTGTTTTTCTTATTTCCGGGTTGAACTGAAATGTATAACTAAAAGAAACAGCTATGACTAAACTGGCAATAAAAGTTGAAAACGTCCGTAAACATTTCAAGGCGCTCAAAGCGATTGATAATCTGAGCTTTGAAGTGCCGGTGGGTTCCTGTTTCGGTTTTCTGGGGCCAAACGGCGCCGGCAAGACCACGATGATGAAAATTCTATACGGCACGGCTGCCAGAGACAGCGCTAATAACGATGCCATATCCGTTTTCGGATACGATCCGCAAAAAAACGAACTGGAGATTAAATATATTTCAGGAATCGTTCCCCAGGAAGACAACCTTGACGTGGAACTGAGTGTGGAACAGAACCTGATGATCTATTCAAAATTTTACGGGCTGTCTAAAAGCGAATCCCGGCCGCGCATCGCTTCCGTGTTGAAATTTATGGAGCTTACCGAAAAAAAAACCTCACGGATAAGGGAACTGTCCGGCGGTATGAAAAGAAGATTGATTATCGCGCGCGCTTTAATTAACCATCCGAAACTCCTGATTCTGGACGAACCCACCACCGGATTGGATCCCCAGGTAAGACACCATATCTGGGACAAACTCAGGTCGTTGAAAAAAGACGGTGCTACCATCCTTCTGACAACCCACTACATGGAGGAGGCTTTTCAGATATGCGATGACCTGATTATCATGAACAAAGGGGCTAAAGTGCTTCATGGACGCCCCTCCGATCTGATTAAAAATAATATTGAGACGTATGTATTGGAAATTTTATACATTGGTAACGGATTGAAAAACTTGCCGGATGGAATCCGCGCCGAAACCACCCACAACCGGCAGTTGTTGTACGCGGATGATTTTGATCGGATCAAAGAAATATCAAACCGTTTCAAAGCAGGTGATTTTATTTTGCGCCAATCCAACCTTGAGGATGTTTTTATGAAAATCACAGGGGGCAAGTTAAATGAATAAATCCATTGCGGTTGCCCATATAAATGTTCATCCGCCCACGTTTTTAAAAAGAATCTACAGCGTCTGGTTTCGTCATATCCGGGTATATACAAAAAGCTTGGTGAGCAACGGATTTCCGCCTTTTGTCGAACCGCTTATATTTCTGGCCGGTATCGGCCTTGGGCTGGGACAATACGTGGGAATGATCGACGGAATGAGCTATATTATGTTTTTAGCTTCTGGAATTATCGTTCCGCCGGCCATGTTTACAGCTTCTTTTGAATGTACGTTTGGAACGTTTATCCGCCTTGAGTTTGATAAAGTTTATGACGGCATGATTTCGGCTTCGCTGACAGTTCGGGACCTTTTTATCGGCGAAATGCTTTTTGCCGGGACCAAGGGTTTCTTTTTTTCAGGTGCGGTTCTGATGGTGGTGGCCTGTTTCGGCCTGATTCAGTCGCCTATGGCAATATTCACCCCGTTTTTAGGATTTCTGACAGCACTTATGTTCGCCGCCCTGGCGCTTTTTATCACCTCTTTTGTGCGTAATATCAACCAATTCAACTTTTTTTTCACTGGCCTGATGACGCCCATGTTCTTTTTTTCGGGAATTGTTTTTCCGCTGGACACCCTGCCGCAATACGCGCAATGGATCGCGGCGTTGTTTCCGCTGAAACATGCGGTGGTTCTGGTGAGGGCATTCTGCTTTAACCGGTTTGAACCGGTGCTGCTGTTAAACCTTTTGTATATGATTATTTTTACATCTGTTTTTGGTGCGCTGGCGATCAAACGGCTGACGCTACGGGTGGTCAATTAGCATTGCAAAGTCTGTGCGATTGGGGTCTGACCGGAGTTTTGAAAATATTCACCTTTATCTCCTCAAAATTAATCCCCTTAAGGGATTTCCCAAAAAATAATATACTCTGAATGA
>JAOZRC010000416.1 GCA_029940345.1 Desulfobacterales bacterium | reverse complement strand
TTTCCATGGTAACATCAGATATTGATGAAGCCATAAAAGATATAAAATATATTTTAATTGTTGCGCCTGCTTTTGCCCATGATAATTATGCCAGGCTTCTTAAAGGCCGCGTAGATGAAAATCAGGTAATTGTGCTTTATCCGGGAGCATTTGGAGCGCTTCTTTTTAAGACGATGTTTAAAAATGCCAAGCTACCTGTCATAGCAGAAGTAAACAATCTTCCCTATGATACAAGGGTGACGGAGCCATGCAAAGTAGTCATTCACGGATTGAACCCGGTGAATATTGCTTTTATGCCGGCGCAAAAAGGGGAAGAACTTATTGATGAAATAAGATATATCCATTCGTTTGAGAAGGTCTACGATGATGTTTTAGAGTCAGGTTTAAGCATCGTTAATCCGGGAGTTCATGCAGGTCCCTGTGTGACAAGCATAAGCGCCATAGAAAACTGGCCTAAAAGAACCTTCTTTTTGTATGAGCATGGCATCACCCCCGGTTCAATGAAGATTAATCTTAAAATTGATCTTGAGAGAAAGGCAATCGGTAAAAAATTTGGTTACACAATTACCTCAACAGAAGATTTCAGCGGGCTTAAACCCGGGTATACATGGACAGATCTGTATATGGCAATTCACGGGAATATATCTTTGACTCCGATTTCCGGGCCCCATGATATTAACAGCCGATATTTTACGGAAGATGCGGCATGCGGGCTTGTTCCATGGAGCATGATGGGAAAAATAGTCGGAGTAAAAACCCCCACAATAGATTCGGTTGTTAATATTTATAACGCAATTCATGAAACCGATTGGTGGGAAAAAGGCAGAAATGCCGATGATCTTGGTCTGTCAGGAATGAGTATTGCTCAAATCAAGGCGTACTTGAAAACAGGAAATAAATAATTGATAATGGGAAAATTTGGGAAAATTAAGGAGGTGATGCTCACACAAGGTTTTTTCACAGTAATTGTAGTAAACAAAGGAATACCAAATTTTTGAAACTTTTAAAAAGGAGATCAGACAATGGTAAAAAAGTTAAACGTTAAAATGATTAAAAGTTTATTTTTTATTCTTGCTTTAACGGTTGCAATGGCGGGATTTGGAGTAACTTACGCGGGCGCAGGAACCATCAAGATGAAATTTGCGCACCAGAACAATGTTTTCGATGCCGATCAACTGCTTGCCGAGACATTTAAGCAATTAATTGAAGAAAAAACTGACGGAGCAATAAAAGTAGCTGTCTATCCGGGTACAATGACAAACAGCGAAGAAGAGGCTTTGGAATTTGCCAGGTTAGGGACGGTTGATATCGCGGCAACCAGTGCAGGACATATCGCCGGTTATTACGATGATGTTCAGTTCCTGCAACTTCCTTATCTCTTTAAAAGTATGGACCATTACAAGGTTGCAAGGCATTCAGGCGTTGTTCAGGAAGTTCTTAGAGAAATAAGCAAGAAGACCGGTATGATTGCTCTTGGTATATACTCTGACTGCAACGGATTTGCGATTGCCAGTAAAAAACCCATAAACAATCTGGCAGACTGTAAAGGTATAAAATTAAGATGTATGCAGAATCCCCTGTTTATTGATATTTACGAATCATTTGGGTTTACGGTTACTCCAACGGACTGGGGAGAGCTTTATACCTCTTTGCAGACAGGCCTGGTGGAGGCGGATGACTTAGGTGTTTACTGCAATTGTATTTTTAAAATGAGTGAAGTTGTATCAAGCTATGCAATTTTAAATCAGATGTGGACACAAAAAATACTATTTGTTTCACCCAAAACCTGGAAAAAACTGACTGCCCAACAACAGGCAATCGTTCAAGAGGTTGCCACTGCGGCAATTGAATTAACGGATGCATGGCAGTATACAAGGGAAAGCGAATTTATTGAAAAAGTAAAAAAAGAGGGAAGTGTTGTAACCTATCCTGATACTGCTCCGTTTAAAAAAGCTTCTGAAGCGGTTTATACAAAATGGTTTAATAAAAAGCCGAGATGGAAAACATGGTACAAGGAAATTCAGTATCTTGATCCAAATGCCAGACTGCCTAAAGCATATAAAAAGAAATAACGATGATGTATAAAAGTTGCCTGATGTTGCAACATGCTTTTTTAAAGATTTGTAGCATCGGGTAAACTATTTATGGGATTTAGAACTTGAAAAAGTATACTGATGGAGGTTTCTGCCATGGAAAGCACCACAATAAAAGAAACAATGGCAACAATAGTTGGCAGCGTTATGGGAAAACTGAAAAATGCGAGCAATCTTTTTTTGTTTGTATTAATGGTGGGGTTGATTCTTGTACTGGGCGCCAACATAGTATCGCGATATTTTTTTAGCAGCCCGATAGCCTGGTCAAATACAATTTCACGTTATGCATATATTTTTATAGTGCTAGTGGGAAGTGGTATTGCATATATTGAAGGCGGCCATGCTCAGATTGACTTTATTTATGAAAAGGCCCATGCCAGGTTAAAATTTGTTTTTGACCTGTTTCACTGTATAATAATGACAGGGGTCTGTCTTGTTTTCATCATCCTGGGGCTGAAGCATTCGATTTCCATGTGGCCGGTTCATACACCTATTATACCCTGGTTTTCAGTCGGTATAGTCTATCTTTCCATTCCTTTGTGCGCTCTTTTAATTTTACTTTTTTTAATTAAAAAAATGCTTGAACTATAAGTATCCGGAGGTTTTCCATGATATATATAATTCTGATGATCATCTGCTTTCTTCTTTTAATGGCAATCAGAATACCCATCCCCTTTGCTTTGATTGCTTCAACCTTGGTATACTTTATTGGGTCGGGGCTTCCTTTAGATATTGTAATCGTCAGGCTTTTGAGATCATTTGATTCATTTATACTTCTTGCAATTCCTTTTTTTATTCTTGCGGGAAAGATAATGTCGGAAGCACAAATCAGTGACAGGCTTATAAGACTGGCCGATCTGATGGTCGGCAGAGTAAAGGGAAATCTTGCCTATGTTAATATAGTTGTCAGCATGTTTTTTGGCGGCATTACAGGCACTGCCATTTCAGATACAACAGCAATTGGGTCGGTTATGATTCCGTCTATGGCTAAAAAGGGATATTCAAAAAGTTTCAGTGCTGCCGTAACAGCCGCCTCTTCAACAATGGGCCCTATTATCCCCCCAAGTCTGATGTTTATTATTTATGGCTCAATCGCCCAGGTGTCAATACGGGATATGTTTCTTGCCGGTGCGGTTCCCGGAGTGATGGTCGGTTTGTCACAGATGGGTGTGGTAAAGCTCTATGGAGCAAAGCATGACCTTCCAAGAAGGGAAGAAAAAATCGGGGCAAAAGAAGGAATTAAAATAATCTATGATGCTTTGCTTGCCATTCTGCTGCCGGTTATTATTCTGGGCGGAATACTGCTTGGCATCGTCAGCCCCACGGAAGCCGCTGTGATTGCAACATTTTATGCTATATTTATTGCGCTTTTTATTTATCGTACACTGTCATTTAAAAGGCTTTTGGTGATTATCAAGGATTCTGCTGTTGAAACAGGAAGTGTTTCAATTATTATTGCGGCGGCAGCCCTGTTTGGCTGGGCTTTGTCCAATGAGCAGCTTCCGATGATGTTTGCAGATATGTTGATGGATAATGTTTCAGCCAAGTGGCAGATACTTTTGTTAATCAATATCATGCTTTTTTGTTTAGGAATGTTCATGGACAGCATACCGGCAATAATGATAGTAACCCCGGTATTCCTGCCCCTGTATACGATGCTCAATATTGATCCGTTACATGCCGGTCTTTTCATGAGTATCAATCTGATAACAGGGTTGGCAACTCCGCCTGTGGGCTGCTGCCTGTTTGCGGCCTCAATTATTTCGGAAGAACCCATAGAAAGAATAAGCAAGGCAATTTTGCCATTTATTGTGGCAAATATTATTGTTGTGCTTTTAGTTACCTATATACCGGAAATTACGTTATTTGTTCCCAGATTTTTTAATTAAAAAATAAAATGGAAAAACAGATGGATATTTATAAAGTAAATAATACACAGCAATCCTGGTATGGCATTTCAATCGGTATCATCATTTTGAATGTAAACATTCCATATTTACCTGGAAACGTAGGAAATGCCACCACATATCCTTTTCCTGTCCAATTTATTAAAGTAAAAGAGGCATCCTTGGAACGTCTTATAAAACAACAGGACAACTCTTTGATCAAGCACTTTATAGAAGCTGCAAAAGAACTTGAATCCCAGGGAGTAAAAGCTATTACCGGGGGATGCGGGTTTACGGCCCTGTTTCAAAAAGAAGTTGCAGCTTCCGTTTCTGTCCCTGTTTTTCTTTCCAGCCTTCTTCAAATTCCTTTTATCTTTCAGATTTTAGCACCGGGGCGGAAAATAGGTGTGGTTACAGCCGATAAAACTTCTCTTACGGCCAAACATTTTAAAGCAGTTGGTGTGGACCCTGATGATATTCCATTGGTGATAGCAGGGATGGAAGATAAAAAAGAATTCAGACAGGCTATACTGGAGGAAAAAGGCACCCTTGATTCATCAAAGATAGAAATAGAATTACTTGATACTATTGAAAATATGATTCAAAACAATCCGGATATCGGAGCAATTCTACTGGAATGCAGTGATCTTCCCCCTTATTCTTATAAAGTGCAGCAAAAAACCGGTTTGCCTGTGTTTGATTATATTACAATGATCAATTTTGTTCATACTGCAGTGGTCAAAAATCAATTTCAGGGATACCTGTAACACACATTTCACACCCTATTTTATATTTCCCGATCATTTGTTATATTTATAGACAGTCACATATTAAATTTCACGTCGTTATCGGTCGTCCGCTCAGGCGCAAACTTATATTTTTTTTCGGGAATAATTCAATTTTCTCAGGTTGGTCTGATTCTGACAAATCCACCTGATATGTCCGGACATGTCGGTGAAAACCCTTCACTTTTATAGATTCTTTCTCAATACATAAAATTTCATTCTTTATCAATTCCCATGTAGTATGACTTATCAGAATTTGTCCGGGTTCACACGCAGCCTCAAGTCTGGCGGCAAGATTGACCTGCATTCCGATTGCGGTATATTCCTTTCGTCCTTTTGAACCAAAGTTGCCGACGGTTGTAATCCCCGTATTGATGCCGCATCGGATTCTGAACGGATGTTCAATACCGGATTCAAACCATTGCTTATTCAATTTATTCAGTGCTTCTAACGCATCTTTCGAATGTTTCCGGATCAAGTCTGTCCCTCGCCCCCCATTTCGACGCCATCCATGATTTATACCGGTCATAAATAACATATAACGTCGGCACCACACCGAGTGTCAGCA